>CAZPAH010000047.1:0-6711 GCA_964584495.1 uncultured bacterium
CGCAAAGCCTGCCGGACTTGCTCGAAAGAATCGCATCGAACGCCCGCCGGCCCCTTCGCAAAAGATTCGTACAGCCGGATCAGCTCACCGCTCGTCTTCTCCCAGTTATACCTGTCGAGAAAAGCCTCCCTACCCCGGGCGGACGCCTCCTGAATCAGCTCGGGGCTCCCGTGAAACTTTACGACCTTCGCCGTAAAATCATCGGGATCATCGTAGCGGAAGACGAGACCCGCCCCGGAGTCATTGATCACCCGCGCGAGCGGGCGACAGTCGCTTACTATCACCGGTTTTCCCAGCATCATGTACTGGAATATCTTGTGAGGTATCGTCGTGTCGGTGTGGGGATTCCGGGAATGCGGAACGAGACAGATGTCGCTCGCCCCTATATAGCTCCATATCCTGTCGAATGTCTGCCAGCCCGTCATCTCGACCGCATCGCCGCAATCCAGCCCGGCGATCAACCTCTCGAGGTACTCCCTGTAAGGTTTGTTCCTGTCACCTACGAGGAGAAGCTTCACCTCGGGAATTGCCCGGCGAAGAGAGGGCACCGCCTTTATTATCACATCGAGCCCCCTGTGGGCCGAGAACTTGCCGATATACGAAAGGACGAAACGCCCCCGGTACCTCTCGATGACAGCCGGATCGACGGGAACCTTCTCGCCTTTCCTGTGGGCCGTGTTGGGCACTACATGGATCTTCCCGGTGGGGATACCGAGGGCTGCTATCCTCTCCTTCGATTCCTCGACAACGGCGATGACGGCATCGACCTCGCGTAGCACCTCGCGCTCGTACCTGCTCCACCTGGCGAAATTATAGATCGTTTTCTTCTTGAGACGGCTCGTGTACCATACCTGCAGGCCGCCGGGGAAATACTCGTGCAGATCGGCGATCACCGAAATCCCCATTTTTCTTCCGACCCTCACCGCCTCCCCCGTAAGGGGAAGATCGTGGATGTGAAGGATTTCGATCTTTCTCTCCCTGGCAAAATTCTCGATCGCGGTCCTCCACAGCCGGTCCCTGAAGGTGAAATTGAAGGTGTATCTGTGGTACTTCTCCCGCAGCGGGCTCATCGAAACGCCCCGTAGGAGATTCATCCCCTCGTAGATCTCCTCTCTCGGCGCCCCTCGGGTCCCCTCAATGAGAAGATGGACCTCGTGACCCATCTCGACGAGCGTCCCCGCTTCCTTCTCCACACGTATATCGTTGGGCGGGATGGTGGCCTGAAGAACCATTCCGATTCTCAACCGGCACTCCTTTATCTAGTTGAAGCCCGAGGGATCCGTCTCCTTCCGCCTGCGGCCGGCTTCTAGCCGAACCTGCGGGCACCGATGCTCAAGTATAGGGAACGGCGCCGAAAGGGTAAAGCCCAACTTTAAATATTCCGGGAGGTTCCCGGCAGATCGGAGGCGCCGGCTCCATCTTCTTGACACGCGGGAGTGGATATACCTTATACTCGAAGAATGGTACCTCAGGCAACGGTGGAAAAGATTGTATACGGGGGGCTCGGGCTCGCCCACCACGAGGGCAGAACCCTTTTTATCCCGTACACGGCCCCGGGGGATGTAGTCGAATTCACGGTGACCTCGGAAAAGAAGAAATGCGTATTCGCCGAGGCGGCGGGCATAATCGAACCATCTCCGCTGAGGCGCGAGCCGGAATGCCCCGTTTTCGGAAGATGCGGTGGCTGCCACCTGCTGCATATGGATTACCCTCACGAGATCGAGGTGAAAAAGCTCACCGTTCTGGAAAACCTTCATAGGATCGGGGGAATCGCGATCGAACCCGAGAGGATCGAGGTTTCTCCGTCCAGATTCGGCTACAGGAACCACTCGATTTTCAGGATCTCGGCCGATGGATCCCCGGGATTCGCGATGCGTGAATCCTCGACTGTGATACCCTTTCCCGAGCAGGGATGCCTCCTTCTTCCCTTCGCCGCGAGAGAGGCGATAAGAAAGCTCGATCTCTCCACCCTCGCACCCGGTGACGAGGTAAGGGTAAGGATCGATATGTACGGCAGGCCGCACTTCTGGGGGATCGAAGGGTTCAGCGCACCCCCTGATCTCCTGGCGGAATGCGGCCCCTACAAGTTCCCCATACCCCCCGAAAGTTTCTTCCAGGTCAACGATCTCCTGAACGAAAGGTTGATGGACCTGACCGTTTCCCTACCGGTAAAAACGGCCCGCAGAATCTTGGACCTATACTGCGGCGTCGGATTTTTCACCCTTCCGCTTTCGAGGATCGCGGGGGAAGCGGTCGGTATCGAACGCGACCGTGCGGCAGTGAAAAGCGCCGCGGCGGCCGCCAGGTTGAACAAGATCGATAACGCCTTTTTCAAGAGGGGCAGGGCCGAGAGCGAGATCTACAAAATCAGGGAAGCCGAGACGGTGGTCGCCGATCCGCCCCGCTCCGGGCTGCCCGATTCGGCCCTCAGGGGGATCCTCCGTTTAAGACCGCGCGAATTGATAATCGTTTCGTGCGAACCGCCCACCTTCGCCAGGGACACGGCGAAACTGGCGGCGGCGGGATATATTCTCTCCAGGCTTTTCCTGGTGGATATCTTCCCCGGAACCTATCACGTGGAAACAGTCGGCCTCTTCAAGAAGGCATGAACCCGGAGAGCTTTCAGCCGGTCTTCTCGGTCCACTCGATCTTCACGTTCAACCTGTCGGTGTCGTAATACTTGTCGACATCGACCAGGCTTGGAGATTTCTTTATCTCGCCAAGGGATACCTTTGTAAGCCTTGAATGCTGCACCGCGACCATGACCCCGGTGTCGCCGTTCTTGAGCATCTCGACCGCGTTGTGACCGAAACGTCTGCCGATCTGGCGGTCCTTCTGGGAAGGGGGCGCGCCGCGCTGCAGGTAGGCCAGCGCCGAGTATCTCGTGTGGTGGAACTCGCGCTCGAGCAGGCCCTTCAGGTAATTGCCGACGCCGCCGAGGCTGTAATGACCGAACTCGTCGAGGTTGGCGTCCTTGCGCACCTCTTCCTCCCCCACTATGTGCGTTCCCTCGGCGACAACGATGATCTTGTATGTATGTTCGAACCCCAGCCGTTCGCTCTCCTCGAGCCTTTCGTGAAGAACGCGGGTCAGCTCCTGCACGGAGAACGGGTATTCCGGAATAAGTATGATATCGGCGAAGGCCGCTTCCCCGCCCCTCAACGCGAGCCATCCCGCGTGGCGGCCCATCACCTCGAGAAAAAAGATCGTCTGGTGCGATTCGGCGGAATGAGCTATCCGCTCGGCCGAATCGCATATGACGTTGAGCGCCGTATCATAGCCGAGCGAGTACTCGGTGCCCGCCAGGTCGCGGTCGATCGTCTTCGGAATCCCAACCACCGGCACTCCCCTTTCCGAGAGGACCGCTCCCGCTCCGAGCGTATCATCCCCGCCTATGGCGATGAGCGCATCGAGCTTCAACTTCTTGATGTTATCGATCACGAGCCCGGTGCGGTCGTTCGTTTCCGATACGGGATTCGTCCTGCTGCATAGGAGCTTGCTCCCTCCGAGACGGCTGTACTCGCGAATAATGCCGGGGCCGAGCTCGACCACGTGCCTGCTCGTATCCTCGACGCAGAGCGCCTCCCATCCCCGCTTCAAGCCGATGGCCTCGTAGCCGTACCTGCAGGCCCTCTCGACAACCCCCGCGATGGCGGGATTCAGCCCCGGAGCGTCCCCCCCTCCGGTCAGTACTCCGATTCTCATTAAAGTCCTCCAGCTTCGGGTCGTTTTACATCGCACTCAACAGGGGCCGCCCCCTCCGGGGCAACCCGGCTCAATTGCAATCCCCGCCGTTCGTTAAATACTCGGCCAGCTTGACATTCTTCTTGTAGCACTCGTTCTTCATATACTTCAGCGTCGCAAGAAACTCGTTCGCCTGCTTGAATCCGGCGATCACCGTTACAAGCTCCCCCTCGTTGTCGAGGTAGGCGAGGGAAGGATAGCCCCTGAGCTTGAAATATACCGTAAGAGAGGCCGGGGTGAACTCGTCTCCGTTGTAGAGGAGCTTTTCCTTCCTGTTCTCCGCATCGATCCTTATCGCGACGAAATTCTCGTCGAGATACTTCTTCACCGCCGGATCCGAGAAGGTCTGCCTGTCCATGACCTTGCACCACTTGCACCAGGATGTGTAAAAATCTATTACGACAGGTTTCTTCTCCCTGCCAGCCTTCTCCATCCCCTCGTTGAACGACATCCATTCGCCGGCGGAGGGCTTCGATACTTTCTCCCCGGCGCACCCGGCAATATATATGAACGATATCACCAACGATGCTGCGATAAGCTTCTTTGACATCTCTCTCTCCCTTCGATCTTGATATTCGCCCCCGCGGGCGAAAACAACGCAAGTATCGTAATATAAATAGACGGGGGTGCCGTAGTCCACTAGAACCGCCACGGATCACTTGAAAAAACCGGCGATTGCCTGTATGATTTTATCCTTCATAGACGGCCGTTCCCCGGTGGAATAACGGGGATGGTACCTTGAAACCTTCGGATTGACGTGCATCAGCGCACGCCAAAACAGAAAAGGGAGATGGTAATGCGTTTAAAAATAAGACTTTGCGCCGCGATACCGGCCGTGCTGCTGGCGGCCGCGATCTTGATCGCTCCTTCAGCCGCACCCTCCGCAGCGGGCGAGGAGAAGGCCGGCATCCCGGCGGGCGCCGGGGGCGGGACGGCAGCGAAGATCCATATCGATCGCTGGCTCGTTCTAGGCCCCATCCTCTCCCCCTTCCCCGCCTTCGGCGAGGAGAACGATTCCGATAACAACGCCTCTTTCCTTCTATCCTACAGTGACATGAATCTCGACGATCTGAAGCCCGTCGAGGGGAAACGGGAAACGGTATCCTCGCTGGAGAAGCTTGCATGGAGGATCGCCGGGGCCGATTCTTCCGGAATCGCCCTTGCTCCTTCTTCGGCGCAGCCACAGGTGGCGTACGCCGCCGTATACGTCGAGCTTTCCAGATGGATGAAGATCGAGCTCGAAGCCAGATCCACCGATCCGTTCGAGATATTCCTCGATGGGAAATCCGTCGTCAAATCGGAAAAGGGCACCTCGGGCGACAAACCGGGTGAGGATAAAAAGGGCGTGGCGGCCCTCGCAAGGGGCAAGCACCTGATGATCGCGAAGATCGTGCGGGTCCCCGGCGATTCATCCGCCGCATGGCGGTTCGATGCCTCGATAGGCGCTAAAGACGCCGTTTTCAAGACCCCGTCCGTCTCTCTCGATCCCACCGCCGGAATGACGATCGCCCAGGTTCTCGAAACGCCGCACACCGGCGATATTGAAATCTCCCCCGACGGGACACTGGCCGCGATATCATTGAGCAGGATGACGCCGCCCGATGGAGAAAGGGAAAACTGGATCGAGATACGAAAGGTCAAGGATGGGACGCTCGTAAGGATGATCGTGGACTCGTCGATGAGGAATATCGATTGGGGACCGGTAGGCAAAAAGCTCTCCTACATGGTTTTCGGCGAAGGAGCCGGATCGATAAGGTACCTCGACCTGGAAAACAACACTACCGTGACTATCCTGGAGAAGATAAAGAACCTCGATTCGTACGACTGGTCTCCCGATGGAAGCTATATCATCTACAGCGTCACCGAGAGGCCGGAGCCGGACAAGACCGGCGTAAAGCGGCTCAGGGGTCTGGAGGACAGAACGAACTACGGCAGGAATATGACATCCCTCTACCTCTCGTCGGTGCCGGAGGGGTCGACAAGAAGGCTCACATCTGGTAAGTACAACTGCAACCTAAACGATATCCACCCCGACTGCAGGAGAATACTGATCTCGAGAAATCACGAGGACCTCTCCGACAGGCCTTACTATATAAACGAGCTTCTCGTTGTCAACCTCGACGATCAGACGACCGAGTTCCTCTGCAAGGGCCCGTGGCTCGGCAGGGCCTCATGGTCTCCCGATGGAGAGAAGATTCTCGTCACCGGAGGCCCGTCGACGTTCGGGGAAACCGGCATAGCGGTCCGGGAGGGACGAATCCCCAACGATTACGACAACCAGCTTTACATCTTCGATCCGCAGAGTAAGACAGCCCGCGCGCTTACGAAAGATTTCGACCCGGCCGTGAATGCCGCCGTATGGTGCTGGGCCGACGGATATATCTATATCACGGCATCCGAAACCGAATTCTCCAGCCTCTACCGCCTCGATCCGGCGGGCGGCTCCTTCAAGAAGATCGATCTCGGCTTCGAGGTGATAGACAGGGGAAATATCTGCCGCACGAGCCCGGTGGCGGTATTCTCCGGATGCGGCGCCGATGAGCCGTGGCATATCTACTCGGTCGATTTGAAGCGGTCGAAGTCGAAGATGATCGCCGACCCGGGCGAGAAGTGGTTCGAGTTTGTCAAATTGGGAAAGGTCGAGCCGTGGAGCTTCGAGGATTCGAAGGGAACGACTATCGTCGGACGGATCCACTATCCTCCCGATTTCGACCCCTCCAGGGAATATCCCTGCATAGTTTATTATTATGGCGGAACGTCTCCGGTCGACCGCTCCTTCGGAGGCAGGTATCCTAAGAACCTGTGGGCGGCCCAGGGATACGTAGTCTACGTTCTCCAGCCGAGCGGAGCGACCGGGTTCGGACAGGAGTTCTCGAGCATCCACGTCAACGACTGGGGCAAGACGACGGCGGGGGAGATCATCGAGGCGAGCGATCCGCTGGACGACTGGTTCGCCGACTCGCCGCG
>CAZPAH010000047.1:6721-19324 GCA_964584495.1 uncultured bacterium
AAATTCCTCGAAGCCCACCCCTTCGTCGATCCGGCGAGGGTCGGCTGCATAGGAGCCTCCTACGGAGGGTTCATGACGCAGCTCCTGGTTACGAAAACCGACATCTTCGCGGCGGCCGTCTCGCACGCCGGTATCAGCTCGATCGCGAGCTACTGGGGAGAGGGATACTGGGGATACACTTACAGCTCGGTGGCATCTGCGGGAAGCTTTCCCTGGAACAGGCCGGACATCTATATAGGCCAGTCCCCCCTCTTCGCGGCGGACAAGATACATACCCCCCTACTGCTTCTCCACGGCGACAGCGACACGAACGTTCCCCCCGGTGAAAGCGAGCAGATGTATGTCGCGCTCAAGCTGCTCGGAAGGGAAGTCGAGTACCTCAAGTTCGCCGGGCAGAACCATTTCATACTCGATTACAAGAAAAGGATAGCCTGGTCCGACGCTATCGTCGGCTGGTTCGACATGTGGCTCAAGAACCAGCCGGAATGGTGGAACGAGACCTACCCTCCCCTCGAAGACGAGCCGGAGCATCCCGGCGATATAGGAGCGACCCGCATAGAGCTGGACGACGGCGAGATCGTTGTGATGGGTGAGGTCACCAGGGGAGATATCGTATCGAACATCCCGGACTGGGATACCGAATATTACGAGTTCGAACCGGACCCGGCCCTGACTGCGCAGATCGAGGACGCGGGCGTTCTCGGAGCCGAATTCACCGTCGTCATGGGCTCCTGGTGCAGCGATTCGAGAAGGGAAGTGCCCAGGCTGTGGAAGATACTCGAATCGGTGGGGTACCCGCTTCAGGTCGTCAGGATGTATGCCGTGGGAAGCTCGCGATTCACGGAAGATATGCCCATACCGCCGGACCTTCTCCGCTGGTCCGACGCGGTGAAGAATTATTATGGGGTCGAAAGGGTCGCAACGATCATCGTTAGCCGCGACGGTATGGAGCTCGGAAGGATCGTTGAAACTCCCAAGACATCTCTAGAGGAGGATCTCCTCGAGATTCTGCACGGCGGCAAGTAGAGCCTGCCCCTTAAAGCTTTCGGGCCTCGTCGGCCTGGGCCTGCGCCAGGCTGCTCGGAAGCTCGAGCCCGGTCTTGTGCCTCCTGTCGAAGATCATCAGCATGGCGGCCGATGCGAGCCCGAGAAGTCCCAGGCAGGCGAACATCCATTCCATGTTCGTGTAATCGTTGCCGCCCGAGGCATCCACGATCTTGCCGGCCAGCCACGGGAAGGCGAACAGTCCCATGTTCTGTATCCACCCGATCAACCCGTAAGCCGTTCCCAGAAACTTTTCGCGAACCAGTATCGGAACGGCGGGCCATAGGGCCGCCGGGACAAGCGAGAAAGCTATACCGAGCAGAACGAACGAGACCGCCGGGTGAATGTGGGTCAGCCCGAGAAGGAGGTGGGCCGGGACTATGAGCAGGGATCCCACGACCATGATCTTCCCCCTGTGTCCCAGCTTGTCGACGAAGAGACCGAGAAGGGGCGTAAAGATCATGGAAGCGGTCATAATGTACGATGTGTACTGGCTCCCCTTCGCAGCGCTCAGTCCCCACTTCATCTGCAGGAAACGGGGGGCATGATTCGTGAAGGGAAATACGGCCGAGTAGAATGTCAGACAGAGAAGGCTGACCGCCCAGAACGCGGGGCCTAGCTTGAAGATATCGCTGAAGACGATCTTCTCCTCGCTTCCTCCTCCCGACACCTCGCTCAACCTCTTGTCCTTCATGAGATAGAAGAGGAAGAGCATGAAGGCGAAGAGCATTACTATGGAACTGGCCCATACCGAGTAGCGCCACGATCCCGTCATCTCCGCTATCTGGGCCGAGGAGTTGAAGGCCAGTATCGTCCCCAGTCTCATTACAGTGATATTCAAACCGAACGCGAACCCGAGCTCCCTGCCCTTGAACCACCGTGCTATCACCTTGTTCGTCACAAGAAGGGTCGCCTCCGAGCCGAATCCGAAAATCATCCTGCCGACCAGCATCATCGTGAAAGATTTACCGGCCCAGAACGAGGTAGTCAGGGTCCCGAGAAGGATCAGGAAGGCGTAAAGGGCCCCCGCCTTCCTCACACCGATCTTGTCGAGAAGGAACCCGGCGACCACCAGCAGGAAAAATATGTTGGGAAGGGCGTACCAGGAGAAGAGAAGCCCGAACTTCGAGTTGTCGAGCCCCATATCTTTCTGGATGTAGTCGTTTATCGGGCTTAGCGAGTCGTATACGTAATAGGAACCGAACATCACGAGGCTGACCATCAAGAGAACCAGCCAGCGCCACCATAATCCCTGCTGCTTCGTTGCTTCGGTCATCAGGCAACTCCCTTAAAAAGATTGATTCTTTATCGGAACCTGTACCTCATGGCTCCGGTAAGGACACCATATCAAAGACGCCCTCGATAAGACAAGCATTTCGCGGCACGGGCGGGGCCGGAGGGGACCGGCTCGGATCCGTCTAGAACTTGCCCGTATACTTGGTCCAGAGATTATCGCCCAGTTCCCAGTAGGCTCCAGTCGCCTTGGCTGCGAGACCGTTCGAGTACCCGGTAAGCAGCTTCCGGGCTTTTTTCGGTGATCTCTTGCAGAGTTCCACGGCCTCCTTCTCCAACTCCATCCTCGACCCGGATACCTCCTTCTCGACGGAGACCCTCACCGAATCAACATCGACCCTCATATCGCCCCACTTCTGGGCCGAGAGATCTGCCACCCTGTTGAAGGCCCACCAGGCGCAATCCCTGTTGAAGCGCTCCCTTCCGCAAACCTTCCAGGAATCGGGCAGATCGGTTATCCCACAGTAGAGCGGGACGAATGCGGTCATCGCCGGGTTGTCCCAACCGAACCAGACGACCCCTCCCACCGGGTCGGGCATCCAGGACCGGGACTGAGTTATCGTAATGTAGGTGCAATAATATCTCGCTATGCAGCGCTCCCCCATCTTCCCCCATCCACCGTTGATCTTGAAGAGCGGCATCATATCGTAGTGCATGAACGGGTTCGCGTAGGGGCTCTTGACGCACTTGCCGTCCTTCCCTTCGACCAGCATGAACTTCGTCATATCGAACTCGGTTCCCTCGAAAGTATCCCTGAAGATCTCCTGAAGCTTCTCCAGGGAAACGAGCGTATCGGGCTTGACCGAGAAGGGGAAATTCTCCCCGTTCGGATCCAGCGCCAGGGAAGGAGCGAGCATATCGAATACCCGCCATTCCCTTCTCCTCGCCGCCATGCTCCTGCGCCCCTCCGGGTCATATGCGTAGCAGAACATGAACGGCTTGCCGGAGTCGGGGTCATACCACCCGTTCTCTATCGCGACATCGAAAACATTCGCCGACGCCATGAAATTCCCCGTATCGCTTAAATCAATCTCCATCAGCCTGCTCGCGTTGGCCGTCACCCCCACGTGATCGTCCGGTATCCGCCTCGCCGCCCAGACGGCCCCCACGCAGTCCTTTCCGCAGCCGATTATCTCGAAATGCCACGTCTCCTTCTTGTCCGCGAAGGTGAGGCATTCCCCGCCGTCGTTGTATCCGTATTTATCGACGAGGCCGGCGATGACCTCTATCGCCTCCCGGCAGGTCGACGCCCTCTCCATGGCGAACCTGCACAACTCCTCGCAGCCGAAAGCGGCCTCCTTGTTCCTCAACTCTTCCCTGCCTCCAAAGGTCGACTCGCCCACGGCCAGCTGCCTGTCGTTCATGCACGGATAAGCCGTGTTGAGATAACCGAAGGTCTCGCCCACCTGCGGTATCTCCATCTTCAGCCTTACCCCGGCGGTGTCGCCGGGGAACCTTATGAACCGCAGCCCCGAAAAAACACCGCAAGTGGCTCCCCTGCCGTGCCTTTCCCCTCTGACGATATCGAGCCATGTCCTGTCGATCCGGCTGTCGCAGGTATGGGAGGTCGTGACGGATCCGTCGACCGACGCTTTCCTGCCCACCATTATCGAGGTGCACGAATACGAGTCGGTGCCGATCGAAGCCGCTATAACGATGACGGCTGCAGCGCAGAACATGCCATATTTCAACTTAGCCCTCCCTTTCGAAGTTAATAGCGCCCCGGCCGTGCGGTCCATCACGGCGGATCCGGCCGGAAGTCAGAGAATACCAACCCGCGGGATGGCGTACAATCCCAAACTGTCCTCCTTTAAATTTTTCAGCCGGCCTCAAAATTTACTGGATTTCGATCATTTGACAATGGTATATTTCTGTCGAAGGATGAGTTACGAGAAGGAGAACTGTAAATAAGATAACTGTTACCAGCATTCAAAGATCGTTCAGTTTCAAGACTCCGATCGAATCAGTCGATGACCATGTCTTCACTATTCCCATGACAACTCTGAATCGATTAAGAACTTGTAAACTGTACGGCGCCGGTGGGTAAGGGTACCGTAATTGAGGTCTTTGCAGTTGTTGAGTGAAAGAGAGGTGATTGAAGAAAATATTTCCATCGTTGTGGTTTTTCGACAGCCATAACTGTTAAATGTATTCAGATTGTTTTTTGAAAGGATTCCAGAAAGATGGCAAAGAATATTTATGTTGGAAATCTTCCGTTTTCAACTAGTGATGACGATCTCAACCAGATTTTCAGCCCCTACGGCACCGTAAGTTCCGCTAGGATCATTAAGGACAAGTTCACCGATCGCTCGAGAGGTTTCGGATTCGTCGAGATGGAGAACGATGATGAAGCCGACAAGGCTATCGCTGAAGTCAACGGTAAAGATATCGAGGGCCGCAGCCTGAAAGTCAGCGAGGCGAGGCCCCGTGAAAACCGCGGTCCCCGCAGAAACAGCGGCGACGGTGGTGGGTACAACAGAAGCTACTAATTGTACCCGACCAGGACAGGTTATAGATCGAAAAGGCGCGGGAGATTCGAGATCCCGCGCCTCTCTTATAAATATACCAATCTACGGGCCCGGTCCCACGGCCCTGTCCGGCCGGCCAAAGGAAAAACCGGAAGGGATAACCTCCCGGTTTCGAAAAAACGGGGCCGACGAGACTCGAACTCGCGACCTCCTGCGTGACAGGCAGGCGTTCTAACCAAACTGAACTACGACCCCGTGAATCCTGCGATACCTTCCCCGCCCAGTCGCGTGGCCGGACATCCGGCTCCAAAAAAAAATATTCGATCGTCTAAATTTCAAATATTTATAACAGGGTAAAGGCTCAAAGTCAAACCATTTTTAGGGCCCGTCAGTGCGCCGATCCGGCCAGTAGCAGTGCTATGATATCGGCCGCCGCGTCATAGATTCCACGGCAGTTGATGACCGTCTTGCCGGCCGGTAGTAGACCGGCCGCCGGAGGCCATCCGGCGGTTACGACAACGGAGAAACGGGAGGAGACGACCTCGAGAGCCGCCGCCGAAATACCCCTTCGACCGAGCAGCACAAGCACCGGGGTTCCGCCCCCCCCTTCAGCCACCGGGTCGAATCCGACCAGCTCGATCTTCCCGCCGCCCGCCGGCGGGGAGGTCTCGAGAAGCGCCTCGAGGTTCTCGGCGCGGATATGCCCGCCGGCCGGATCTCCGGATATAGGCGGGTCGGGAAGATGCCGCCCGGGTCGAAATCTGCCGTCCCCCCTCTCCTCGAGGTTATTCAGCAGCCTGAAAATGAAGCGCCTGACCGTGTAGTATTCGAAATCCCTCCTCTCCCCGCAGAATAGCGGTGGGGGGATGGGAGCTGTCGAAAGCGGAAGCAACCGTGAGGGATCCCGCTCGACGGTTACCGACCTGCGGGCCGCTTCAAGATATCGATCGTCGCTGAACTCTTGAGCCGCCGAAGGGGAAGGCGGAACCGCAGCCGCCTTACGGAGCTTTCCTATTCTTATAATAGATTCTTCGCCGCTCTTCGCCACGGCCTCTTCCAGGGCGGATAACGCCTTGGCATCTCTATCTTCCGCTTTCGAAATCTCGCCGTAAACCTCCAGGATGGGTCGGGAGAATAGAAGCAGGTCGTTTCCGGCGGAAAGCGCCCCGCAGGCGGCGGCCACGGCGGGGCACCCGAAGTAAGGGAAACGCTCTGCGCGGGGAAATCCCGCCGCGCCCCCCATCTCCAGTGCATCGGTGATCACGACACCGTCGAAGCCGAGCCCACCCCGCAGCAGCGATCCGATCGCTTCGGGGTCCAGCGAGAAAGGGAGCTCCCTTCCGGCAGGAGCGATATGGGCCGTCATCACCGCATCCGCCCCGGCGGCTATTCCCTCTCTGAACGGCTCGATCTCCTCTTTCTCCAGCTGGGAAAGGGTCTTCCTCAAGATGGGAAGCGTCAGATGGGAATCGTCCCGGGTCGAGCCGTGCCCCGGAAAGTGCTTGATACAGGTGAGGATACCCGTTTCATGGAGGGCGGAGACGGAACGGCGCACTGCATCCGCCACATCGGTGGCCGTTCCCGGGAATGCTCTTGTACCGATAACGGGATTGTAGATCTCTGAATTGATGTCGGCGACAGGGCCTAGAACCATATTGACCCCGCAGGCGAGCATCCTGCGGGCAGTTTCGATCAAGGCTGCGATATAGTATTCTAGATCTTCCCCCACCCTCGCAACTCCCTGGGGCGGGGGATGACCGATGGCCCTTGCCAGAACCGAAATCCTGCCCCCTTCGTGGTCCGCCATCAGAAGGGGCCGAAGCCCCGATATACCCTCTATCAGCCCGGCCGCGTCGGACGACAGCTCCGCCAGCTGCGCACTCTCGGACACATTCCTCTCGAAGAGTATCAACCCGGCGGGCGGGTTGCCGGATATAGCGGCACGTTCGGCCGGCGAGAGGGTCTCTCCCTCCAACCCGACGACGAGATGCGGCGATATCTTTTCAAGAAGGGACATCGTCATTTACCCTGGGGCTCATCAGTAGATCCTCTTGATCGTTATCCCGGGGTAATAGTGCAAAAGAATCTCTTCCCCGGTCCTTCCTCTCTCGGCCATCTCGATCGCTCCCATCTGGCACATACCGATCCCGTGGCCGTTTCCTCCTCCCAACAGCTTGACCGACCTGACCCTGCCGCCCCCCCTTTCGACCTTCATCTTGAAGAGGGTGCTCTTGAGGATCGGTCCCGAAGGGCTCTCAGGCCGCAGAACCCACCTTATGCGGTCTCCCTCTATCCTGTAAGTCCCCGAGTCGGTCGTGATCTTCAACACCTTGGCCCTTCCGCTCCTGGAGACTCCGTCTACGCCGATATCCAGGATCTTTCTGAAGGCCGACACGCGCGATCCCAGCTCGGCCGGAAGCGTCTTCCTCAGTATCCGGACCAGCTCCTCGCCGCTCCACCTTACCTCCCACCGGAAATTCCTCGAATCCCGGCAGAAAGATCTTCCATCGGCGGTCTCCGCGTCCCTTCCGCCGTAGAGGTAAGGGTAATGGGCCTTCCACGGCCAACCGATTCTTATGTCCGCCGTATGGCCGCCGCAGCAGGAGGAATAGTATGCCTTGATAGGCTGACCCTCCCATAGACCGACCTCACCCCTCGTCTCGTCGACGGCGCGCGATCCTTCCGCGTTTTCCCCTGCTTTCCCCTTGTATACCTGGTCCATTATCGTGGCGCGAAGGTCGAAGATCTCCCCTTTCTTATCCTCCAGCTTGCTGAGGGCGTACGAGCGGGATGCGATCGCCTGGGCCCTGTACGCTTCGTACTGCCGGGGGCCGAGATGCCCTATTTCCGAGGGGAGAACCCCTTTGATATAATCGTCTATGGAGACCATATTGATCGCGGCCAGCTTCCCGCTCCCGACGTGCCTCAGGATAAGTCCTCCCCTGTAAGGGACCGAATCGAGACGGAAACCAGAATTATCGGCTGGATCTATCCCGAAAACAACGCCTTCCATCAATATCCGCCCCCCCCTGGACAGCTTCCGCCCCCGCGAGGAAACCTTGGCGGTCAACGTGCCGCCGGCGCCGAACCTTCCCGTTTCGACCCCGTCTTCACGCATTACGGTGATATCGGCCGACGACAGATCGATCCGCAGCTTATCCCCCGTTTCGAGAACGAGCACCCTCACGACCGGTCCCGTCCCCTCAGGCCCTGTTGGGGCGGGTTCTCTTCCGACCGGCATCCTCGCCGGGCCAGTGCATGAAAAGAGGATCATCGAGGCGGCAATGATCGATAACGGCAGGGTTGCAAGATACCGCTTCAAGAAGACAGCCTTTCAATTAAAGGGAAAACAACCGGTCGGTCAAAGGGGGCCGGCCGGCATCAGCCGGGGAAAAAGAACTCGCCGTAAAGCCTCGCCTTTTCCTTGCCCTTGGGAACCCCTTTGCTCCTGACCCATCTTGACGCCTTTTTCGGCGGATCCCCGCCCTTCGCGGCGGGATCGTCGATATCGTCGATCCCCTCATGAAATAACGCCTCGTTCGCAAGCAGGGCCACTGCGACGGCTTCCCTCACCTCGTCCTCCAGCTCGAACCTCTCTATCATTTCCCCGACCATGCGCTGAAGGATCGACTCTTTTACCGGAATCGATTCGTCTTCCGCCCCCTCCAAACCGATGCTGAAACGGGTGACGACCGTGCAGCCGAACGTGTCGCTGAGGATCGACGGATCCTCGGGAAAGACGTTGCCGCCGATCTCCAGGCATTTTATCCCCACGAGATCGACCTTTTCGGGACCTATCCCCGCTAGATCGAGAAGCTCCTGATACATCGCCGAGAGATGATGAAGAACCAGAAAATTGATACCCGCCGCCTCCTGCGAATCGATATCGCCGTTATCGGCAAGGGTTGTGAGGGCGGCCGACAATTCCACGGGGAGCCCGTAGTCCTGAAAAGAATGAAGCTCCAGCATCGTCTCATCACCGTCTCCGCTCACCTCCACGATGGCTGCTCCGAAGTTACCCGCCGAGTTCCCTGTCTCTATTCCGACAATGGTTTTTGTCTTCTTGTTCCTGATATTTTCCAGGTGTTTCAACAAACGGCGACCTCCGTAGAGAGAGATTTCAGGCCCACGGAGGTATTCTAGAGAAGAAGGCGACGCCGCGTAAAGAAGTTTTTGCGGATCATTCGAGCCTGACGATCTTCCCGGTAGACTCGACGCCTGAACCCGCTTTGCCGACGCTTATCAAATAGATGTAGGTCCCGTTGGCCACCATGTCCCCCGCCATGTCCCGCCCGTCCCAGTAGACGGCGTTGGGGGATGCGAACGCGGCGGCTCCGAGGTTGTCGCGCGGTATCGTCAGGGATCTCACCATCCTGCCGCTGACATTGAATATCTTTATCGTTCCGTTTTCGGCCGGCAGGTTGAGGGTGAAGCAGATATTGGTTCCGTCGTCGAACGGGTTGGGGAACCCGAAGCTGTCGATGACGAAGCCGCTGCCGGTCACCGAGAACGAGAAATCTTCCGAATACGATCCCACGAAGATGGTTAGGGTATGGGCCCCAGCGGTCAGCCTCCGGCTGAATACCGCCTCCCAATGGGTCGAATCCTGTGGATCGGCGCTGTAGGTCACCCCGTCGAGCGCCAGGCCGTCGAGCTCGAGCCGCGGAGGAACGGAAACGAAGATCGGGAAATCCGCTATCAGCCTGAATTCCCCTTCAGGGGGCGATTCGACGCCGGGGACGATCTCGAGATGATCGTTGTAGAACAGCCTCAATCCCGTCGCGACGATCAGCTCCTTTCTTCCGGACTCTCTTCCCTCCGGCGTGAAGACGCCGAAGACGATCGAGCTGTTATCCAGATCGATCTCGTAGTCGAACTCGGCCCTGTATCCGCGGGGCCAGGTCAGCGACTCGTCCCCGAGCCTGGTGATCTCGAGGTCGGCGGATCGGTCCTCGCCGTCTATCGAAAGGGTCACCCCGCCGAGGGAAACGACATCGGTCGCGGTGAATCCAAGCCTGCAGCTGTTCTCCCTGTTCCTCGACCGAAGGGAATCCGAGCCGTACTCCTCCCATCCCGAGCCCCAGTCGGTCTCAACCTTCATAAGGGGAGGCCCCGGATCTATCCTCATCATGGGGTCTCCGAACAGTACATGCCTGAAAACCTGGTCGAAGCCGAACGCCGTCAGGCTGGAATGCTCTATCTCGGCGGCGGTAAAGATCTCTCCGAGAATCCAGTGCGCCCCGGTCCCCTCGTTGGCGGGACCGATCGAATCGACCGGTGGGCGCTGCAGGATCGATTCATGCAGGTTCTCGCAGAAGACGGCGTTGTCTGATAGATATTCGAAAGCGGTGCTTGCGTAGGCGGCGACCGCTCCCGATCTCGACTTGAGAACGAGCTGCTCGGAAATGCAATCGCCGTTCGGCCCCTCGTAGGAAGCCCGAGAGTACTCCGACATGATCGCGAACTGGCTTATATGGCAGCCGATCCCGATGAATATATGGTTCCTGTCGCTGCGCAGGCTGTCCAGGTCCTTGTACTGGTTGAACATGGAGAAGGCGGCCTCGGTGGTCAGGTTCCCCCTCGCCGCGTGTCCCTGGAAGCTGAAGAAGAGCGTCCCCTCGTTCAACCTGTCCATCATGTAGGGAGTGAAGAATTTCCTCGTCGAATCATTGGCCGCGGCGTAGGCATCGGTCCCCCCCTGGTTGGTCGGGTGCGCCCCGTCGGTCCAGTGCGAAAGGAAGAGCCTCTGCACGTCGAATCCGCCGGGTAGCGTCTCCTCTATCATATCCCCCACGGCCGCCATGCTCGTCTCGAACCTGTCCTCGATCGGCTTGTAGACGTAACCCGAGTAGAGGCCGGACCAGGCGTCGTCGGAGAAAAGGATGATCCTGCGCCGCCAGGCGTCGTCGATACCCGTCGCATCGTATCTGCCGAGCTTGACCAGAAGGGCCCTCAGCTCCAGCTGCCTCCCAACGGGGAACCGCCCCACGAAGACGTCGGGGTAGCCGGACGACGGCGGGGCCGGTTCATCCAGAAAAGCGTAATACTTGTCGCTGGCGACGACCTCGTCGTCGTAATCGCCTATGACATTCTCGCTGAACGTGTAGGTGGGCACGAAATCGGGCGGGGTGCCCTGCGTATCGGGGTTATTCCCTATGAAGATCCTTTTCCTGTCCTCGTTCGCATCTCCGACGAGAAGGACGAACTCGACCCCGTACCTTGCGGCGCCGTACTTTATGAACCGCCTTATGGCTTCGCACGATTTAAGTCCCCCGTTGAACTCGTCGTAGACATCCTGAACGTCTGTGGTCAGTATCCTGTAGCCCTGGCCCTCCCTGAGCGATACGAAATTCACGAGGTCGGAGGTGACGGGGGGAAGAAAATCGGCGTGCGAGATTACCAGCGTGTTGTACGTCCCCGCCCTTCCCTTGAGGGAGGAGTTCTGATCCACAGTCACCCAGGCCTTGTATATATGCATTCCGGCATTCGCTCCCGAAATTACGAAATGGTTCTCTCGGCCTCCGGGAACCCTCCAGGAAAGGGTATACTCGCTCCCCGACAGGTGAAAGCTGTCGGGAGGAATTTCGAGGAAAAGGGGATCGCCCGGATCGCTGATATCCACCGCGAAGCCTTTATTCGAGCTGAACCCGCCAATATTGAGAACGGTCGGCACTATCGTCTGGCCGGTCGTGAACTCGAGCATATCGTTGTTCGCCCTGAAGAAGGAGGGATACTCGACGGTGAAATCGTTCACGAGAAATCCCCACGTAGTGCCGCTCGATATCACAAGCTCGTTGGTTCCGTCGATCAGGAACGACGACGATATCCCGCTGAACGAGAATGAGCCCTCGTCTATTCCCGAGACGCTGGTCGTCCCTATATCGTGGGTGCCCGAGGAGTTGCGAATCCGGACTGTGAGCTCCTGATCGGAGACGAGCCTGTCGTTGCCGCGGAGCCTCCCCGACAGGGAGAAGGTCGAGGACCCCGAGCGGCTGTAGACGGGAAAGGAGATCGCCGCCTCGCTCTCGACCGGTCCCTTCACGAAGTAGAAATCGGTGGCGCCGACCTTTATCTCCCGCTGGAACCACGTGTCCTTCCTTCCCTTGTAGACCCTCCTGAACGTCGTCAGCGTCAACGATCCGGCCGGCGGAGGGATGGCTCCGTCGCCCATGACGGCCCCGGCCACCTCTTCCTCGAGCCAGATGATGTTGAAATCGGTGAATGCGGCGTCGACATCCCCCGCCTCGGCGTCGTCCCTGATGCCGAGGGCGTAGAATACGACCCTGTCGTCGGCCTCGAAGGTGCCGGGGGCCGATCCGGTCCCCTTTATTACCCGCATCGGTATATCGACGCTCCTCAGCAGGGAGGGATCCCCCTCGTCGTAATAGTATTTCTTCAGCGCGAATCCGGTATTGGAGAGGTATGGGGAGAGGCCGGCCGCAATGAGCGAATCGGCCCTTATCGAGTATAGCCCCGTCTCGGGGATCTTTATCCTTAAACGCTTTCCCTCCTCGCCTGGAGCCCGGAGGATCCTGGAGCTCTCCAGTCTCTTCCTGTATTTCAACACGTCATCGGGATTGACGAGGACCCTGGAATATACCTTGGCCCAGTAACCCGATACCGGGTCGTCGACAAATATATCCCCGCGCGCCCTTTCCGGGCCGCCGTCAAACGAGACGGTAACCGTTATCTTCCTCGCCAGCACCCCCCCCTTGCCCGAGAGGGTGAGCGGGCTGATCCTGACGGGAAGAACCCTCTGACGTCCCATGAACGCCGGCTCCCCCGCCTCGACGACTGA
>CAZPAH010000048.1:0-19252 GCA_964584495.1 uncultured bacterium
CCTCCCTGATCGAACTCTCAAGCCGGATCGATTCCTCACGCGAAGCTTCTATCTCGAGGCTTCGCTGCTCGACGATGCTGCTGAACTGTTTTTCCATCTCACTGAGACCGCGCAGCTCCTCTCTCTGCTTGTCAAGCGTTCCCTGCATGGAGGCGAGATCCACCTTTCTGCCTGTCAGCTCGGCCTCCAAGCTGCTTTTGGCCCGATTCAGCTCGGAGAGCTCCGATTCGATCCTAGTCGCCACGGATATATCCCCACCCTCCTGCTGCATCGCCAGGGCCAGCTTCGTCTCCTCAAGCTTCGATATCGTCTCGATCCTGGCGGTTTCCAATTCGTCTAGCGACTTCATCATGAGAGAGCACTTCTCACGTTTCATGATGTAGTCCCGCTCCAAATCCTGCCGCGCCTCGTTCTTACACGAAAGCTCGTCCCTGAGAACGGACGATCTCTCATCGATAGACGAAATCTTTTCTATCATAGAACTGTTTTCTTCCCTGTTCCTGCCGCACAGATCCCTGATTTCTAAAACAGACCTCTCGAGATCCGCTATGCTCTCGCCGATCTTTTTGATCTCGCCGGTCCTCCCGATCAGCGATATCTCCTCTCCCCTGGCTCCCGAATAATAGATACCCTTTCCCCTGCAGAAATAAACGCCGGAAAGGGATACGGCGTCGAAATCCCCGCTGCCGGGTGAGCTCATGAAGTCTAGAGCCTGCCGGGGAGTTTCGAAAACGAGGATGTCGTTGAGAAGATTTTCGACGACCGACTTCCTCGATTCGTCCACCCTTATGAAAGAGTTCAGATAACCTAACAGGCCCGGAGCCCCGATAGGAGCGGCGCCACGCGATTCCAGCGGTGTATCCTCGATGAATAGCCTGATTCCCCCCATCTTATTGTCGGAAAGCTCCCGGACCAGATCCATCGCGCTTGTGAAATTATCCACGACGACCCCATCCATCATTCCGGCCATGACCGATTCCAGAGCCTGCTTGAATCTGTCGTCGATCCCGATAAGCTCGGCCAGGGGGCCCTTTACCCTGCCGTCCCCTTTCTTGAGGACATACCTCGCCCCTCCCGGAAAACCTTCGAAATTCTCCCTCATCCTCTGGTAGAGCTCCTCCCTGCTTTTAAGTCCGGCCAGCTCCGTCTCATTGCCCGAAAGGAGCTTCTCGTTGCCGGCGAGCTCCGCCTCGAGCTCATGCCGGGCTTTCACCGCTTCTTCGCGCTGCGTATCGAGGGATGCGAGCTCATCCCTGATTCCCTGAAGTTCCCGGTCCTTCTCCTCCCGTTTCGACACCAGCCTGGATATCTGCACCTCGAGGTCCAGGACCTTCTCGCGCATAAGCGCCGATCTCTGGTCCAGCTCTCTCAGGGCCGCCTCGTAATGCTCCTGGCTGCTCTTGACCCTTACCTGATCCTGGAGAAAATCCAGCTGAGTCTGCTTGAGATCGATCAGTTCCGCCTGCATCCTTCCGATCTTAAGGGATAGCTGCTCGAAGCCCGCGCTCAGCTCTTTCACCTTCTCTTCCTCCTCCCTTATCTTCACGGCCGAGGCTTCCATCTCGGCCGTCACCCCACCACTCCTCTCGGCGATCCTGGCAAGCCGGCTCTTCGATTCCTCGATTTCGAGGCGGGCCCTCTCCATCCTTCTATGCGCCTCTCCGGTTCTCTCGGTGAGCTGAATGATCTTTTCCTCTGATACCTGAATCCTCTTTCTAATCTCGTAACGCTCATTCTGAAGACCCGTGTTCTTTCTCTCGTGATCGATCAGCTCCAGTTTCTGCTCTTCAACCTTTTTTTCATTCTCGCCGAGAGAAAGATCGTCACGCTCTGATATCATTGTCGCCCTCGACAGCTCCGATTCAGCCTCCCTTTTCTCCGCGAGGAATCCAGATAGGGTCTTACGCAGCTGGATTAGCGACCACCGCCTTATCCTTTCGTTGATCTTCCTGTACCGTTTGGTTTTTCCGACCTGGTAACGGAGCGATCGCACATTCTTCCCCAGCTCCTCGAGTATATCCTCGAGACGGAGCAGGTCGGATTCCGTCAGCTTGAGCTTCCGCTTCGCCTCCTCGCGCCTCATCCTGTACTTCACTATTCCGGAAGCTTCCTCGAACATCAGCCTCCGCTCTCCATGGGCGTCGTTGAGGACGTAATCTATCATCTCCTGCTCTATGACGGCGTACGAATGACTTCCCGTTCCCGTATCGGCGAACAGCTCCTTTATGTCCTTCAGGCGGCAGGGAGACTTGTTGATGAAATACTCGCTTATACCGGACCTGTAGACCTTCCTTGTTATCGTGATCTCCGAATACTCGAGAGGAAAAAGCCCCCTCTCGTTGTTTACGGTCATCCTGACGAGCGCGTACCCATTCGGTTTATGCACCTGCGTTCCGTTGAATATGACGTTTTCCATCTTGGTGCTTCTCAGCTGACGGGCGCTCTGCTCGCCGAGAACCCACCTTACCGCATCGACGATATTGGTTTTGCCGCAACCGTTGGGCCCCAGTATCGCCGTGATCCCCTCCCTGAGGTCGAGGGAAACTGGATTCATGAAAGATTTAAAGCCGACCAGTTCAAGCCTGCACAAGCTCACCTGTACTTACCTCCAGTATCTCTCACTGTGTCTATTGCTGTTTTTCCTCAACCAAAACCACTCTTGCGTAAGCTATCCGTCTCAACGCGATAAGTTTCGCCCTGGCTTCATCGGCCTTTTCCCTGCTATCGTACTCGCCCGCCATCACCCGGAACCAGTTCGTACCCTTCACATCGACCTCGACTATGGACGTTACGTACCCTAACGACTCGAGATAATCGGATTCCGTCCCGGCCCTGCTGATATCCTTGAACGAGGCGACATGGACGCTGTAATGAAATCCCTCGGGCGCCATCGTCTCCACTACAGGCGCGGAAGCTCCACCGCCGGGCAGATCTGCTCTTGCCGCGCCACCCGCCCCCTCCAGCGAATCGGCGGCTGAGGATCGCTCATCCATCTTAACGGCTCCACCGTTCCCGGTCACGACTTCCACGGGCTTGGGCTCTTTCCCGCCGGCTGTGGATCGGTCCGCTTCCTCTTCGGCCGCCCGGGAAGCTACTTCTTCCTGGCCGCTCCCAGCCTTCGCCGCGGCCTCCTTCTGCTGCTCGATTACCTCCGACATCCTGTCGCGCTTCACTTCCTCCCGGAAGGATTTGTTTATCAGGAACCACCAGACTATGAAGATCGCTACAAGCGAGGAAAATACGATCGTTATAAGCCGCGGCAGGTTCACGCCGTTTCTGCGCCGCTTAGGGGAAGGAGTGAGTTCCTCGGTCTTCTCGATATAGACGGGTTGTTCCTCTTCCTCCCCGCCTGCCCGTTCCTTCAAACTCCCCGCAGGAGACGTGCCGGCCTCTTCCTTATACGCTATGCGATCGGCACCGGCCGGCTCCGCCAGTTCCTCCTTGCCCGAGCAGAAGCAGATCAGATCCGCGGGCGGAAGATCCCGACCGAACTCCCCGGTTATCTTCTGCAGCTCTCCTTCCTCCATATTATCGATCCTGCAGCAAAGAACGAGTCCGTCGACCAGTTTTGAGAGAGGATTGAGAATCGACTCCTCCGTGTAGCAGGTCGAACAGTATATGACGATATCGCAGCGTTTCTTTAGAAAAGAGTCGACCTTGCCGAATTCCTTTAGCGCGAACGGAACCGTCTTCGAGACGGGGAAGGAACCCGCTCCCGTGACGCTGACACCATCTATCCCGGTTGGGCGTGTCACCGACTTCAAGGAGCTTCCGTAGAGAAGGAGGTCGAGAAAACCGTGATTCCCTGTATTTTCCACCAGGCCGCTGAGTCCCGGCTGGATGAAATCGCAGTCAACGATCAGGACCTTCTTGCCGTGTTTGGCTAGAAGATGCGATATCTGTAGAATCGCGAAGTCCCTCGATATCCTGTCATCGTCGGCGGACAGGGCCAGAAGAGAGTATCCTTCTCCCTCCTTGAGCTTCTTCTCGAGCTGCGTCTCAATTTCCTTGAAATGGTCGAGATCGCGCGCGGAGGCGAAATCACCCTCTTCCATAAACGCAGTTATCGACTGCTCATCAAGGAAGATCGTGTATCCGCCGCCATCTGCACCGCAACTGCGGACTTCTTCATCGCCCATTTGGATCGCTCCCTTCCCGTACTATTCCGAATCCCTTTTTAAAGACGGCCAGAAGCATTTTCTCCTCGCCTGCGGCAACGGTCCGCGGATCGATGAAAACCGAATCGCCCTTCGTTCTCACTATGACCGCCGGATCCGACATCCTCAGAGCAGCGGCGAGCCGCGCCGCACGACCGGAAGGCAATATAATCCGTACCAGCCGCGTGGGCAAAGGATTGATAGGAAAACTACCGCCGCCGATCGAGGATTCTCCGTCGACCACAACGATCTCGATCTTCCCGCCGGCGGATTTGCCCAGCGCCTCGGCCAGTTTCCGTGCCCTGGAATTTATACCGTCTATGTTATCCATCATCATCTTCCAGGCGGGAATACCTTCGTAATCCCCCCGCCAGTAATCCTGCAATACACGCTCTAGGCCGGCCAGTGTCAATTTATCGATCCTCAGGGCTCTGGAAAGATGATTCTTTCTCATCTTTTCGACGAGATCGGACCGGCCGATTATGACGCCCCCCTGCGGGCCGCCCAGAACCTTGTCCGCGCTGAAGGATATCATATCGACGCCGCTCTGCATCACCTCTCCGATCGACTGTTCCCCCTCCAATCCTTCCATTTCGAACGGATATAGGATTCCGCTCCCCTGATCGTACATGACCGGAACGCCACGCCGCCTGCCCAGATCGGAAAGCTCTCTCAAGCCGACTTCGTTCGTATAACCGACCACCCTGTAGTTGCTCGTATGGACCTTCAGCAAGAGTGTAGCACCACTGTCAACAGCATCCTCATAGTCCTTAAGATGAGTTCTGTTCGTGGTGCCTATCTCGATAACCGAGCCGGCCGCCAAGGCAAGTATCTCCGGAAGCCTGAAAGAACCTCCTATCTCGACCAGCTCTCCTCTCGAAACGGCCACCGCCCCGCCGGCGGCGAACGTGTTTACGGCGAGAAGAATTGCGGCGGCATTATTGTTCACGACGAGCGCGTCCTGGGCGCCGGTCAACAGGGGCAGAAGAACTCCGACCCTTCTTCCCCTGCTCGTCCTTTTCCCAGATTCCAGGTCGAACTCGAGATCGGTATACCCCGAACCGGCCGACTCTATTGAAGCCCGGGTATCGGCCCCGAGCGGCGCCCTTCCCAGGTTCGTATGAAGAATCACCCCCGTCGCGTTAATAACTCTCTTCTGAGCCAGATTCGAAAGGGACCGGAGCCTCTCGCAAAGATCACCGACTATTTCTTCCAGGACCGCCTCCGCCTCCCCCACACGGCCTTTGCCTCCGATGAGCTTCTTACGGTACACCTCTATCGAGTCGCGTACTATCCGCACCACGCCATTCCGCGAAAGGGGCGATATATGGCTCGATATACGATCGTCTTCTAGGACCTTCTCAACGGAAGGTAACTTATTTAAAAAGGCCTGGATATCCATTTTACCTACAATTCGCCTACAGGTGGACTGGCCATTTTCTACCATATGTAGTGGCCACCGTCAACTGTTTTAACAATATATTGTAACCTCGCAGGTTTTCCCGACCGGGTCCGACCGGCCCCGATCCTGCCGTCCGCGGAAAAATCTGCCTTGATGAAGGAACCACTATCTGATAAATAGAGAGTCAACAGTGCCGAATCCCCGGAAGGAGACTCATATGAATCGTTCGGTGTTTAGCGTTTACCTGCTGCTCGCAGCAATGGCGGTGTCATCCGGATGCGCACCGGAACGGTCCATCTACGACGATCTCTATTCAAGCCTTACGGAAGAGCCCGCCCAGATGGATTGGTCGGTCCTCGAGGGAAGAAAGATCGTGATTGATCCGGGGCACGGCGGATATTTCGACGGGGCGATGGGGGCCGACAGTCTAAGGGAAGCGGACGCGAACCTTGGAGTGGCCCTCTATCTCTGGGGACTTCTCGAGGAAGCGGGCGCCTCGGTCTACATGACGAGAACAACCGACCGCGATTTTCTGCCTCCGGACTCGGAGGAACTCGCCGACGACCTCGCGGCCCGGATGGCCATGGCGAACAGCTATCAACCGGAAGTCTTCATATCGATCCATCACAATTCAAACATAGCCCTAGACCGGGAGAGGAACCGTATCGAGGTATACTACAGGGGAGAAGACATCGAAGCCTCGATGAGGCTGGCCGAAGAGGTGCATCTCCACCTCGCGAGGAACCTCGGCATCCCCGAGACGGTCATCAGGCCGGGCAGCTACTACGTTCTCAGGAATTCCACTGCCGGCGCCGCTATTCTGGGCGAGGCCAGCTACATATCGAATCCGGCGGTTGAGGACAGGCTCAAGATAGCCTCGAGGCAGAAGCTGGAAGCCGAAGCATATTTCCTGGGTCTTATCTCGTACTTCTCCGAAGGAGTGCCTTTCATAGAAAGAGTGGAACCCGCATCCGACACCCTCCAATCCCCTTCCTCCATCGCATTCAGCATAAGGGAGGGGGGCGGGGTCCCTATAGACCCGCCGACCGTAAGAATATCGATAGGATCGAAAGACTGCCTGCCTCTCTATGATCCTATCGGCCATATGGCCTATACAGCGATCGATCCGGCCCTCCCAAACGGCCAGCACACGGTCCGGGCCTTTGCGAGGAGCATACGAGGCGGGGCCGCTTCAAGCGCTCCCTTCACGTTTCTTCTCGCCAGGCCGGCAGGATTTATTCTGCCCCTGGCACCCCCGGCGGGAGGAGCCGGCAGCGGACGGCTCTCGCTGAAAGTGCTCGACCGACTCGGGATGCCGGTGGCGGACGGCACGGAAGTTCTTGTAAGATCGCTGGATGGTGGTTCGCTATGCGAAGGTTCGACCCGGGGCGGGATTTACAGCATCCCCCCCGCCGGCCGATCGACCGACCGCCGTTTTATCGTCGAGGCGGGAGGAATGAACGACACGATCAGCTTCGGTCCGGTCGAAGACAGCGGCCTCTTCTCCCTCAATATCGTCGACGCTGCCAGCGGTGAGCCGATCGCCGGCGCGCGGCTTCTCTCCGGTGGAACCTCTTTCGCCGCGGGAGACTGCTCGGGGACGATCCGATTCCCGCATCCCGCAGAGGGAAGCCGCATCTTCGTATCGGCTTACGGGTACATTCCGGCTTACGTCGACACTGAGCTGCTGAACTCCACCTCCGGCGTCGATACGGGAACGGCCATCAAGCTCGTTAGAATCTTCGGCGGACTGCTGGAGGGAAAAAGAATCGCGATAGATCCCGCCGGTGGCGGGGACGACGACTACGGAAGGGGGGTAAACCAGCTGCGCGGAGCGACCGTCAACTGGAGGGTGGCGACGCAACTCGCCTTCGCTCTCAACAGAGCGGGTGCCGACGTATCGTTCAGCCGGCGGGGCGACGAGACGCTATCGATCCAGGAAAGGATCCACAACGTCAACAGTTTTGCCCCCGATCTGGCTGTCGGACTTCGCTTCGGCTCGCAGTTGACGGCCGATACCGGCGGTTGCGTGATTGCTCATTATCCGGGGAGCGGGAACGGAGAAGCGATATCCGAGAATTTGAAACTCTCCCTCGACGGCTTTCCCCCCTGCAGGGAAACGAGGCTGGCGGAATCTTCGGAACTTTTCATACAGCAGACGAACTGTCCTGCTACGGAACTGCACTCGGCGATCGACCCCGAAAACGAGATGCTTTTCGCCAGGCCGGGATGGACCCGCGCCGAATCGCTTAGAATCTTCTCGGCTATTTTGAACTACTTCTCCGGCCGCCCGGGCCGGTTTTTCCATCACTCACTGAAGATCCTCAGCCGACAAGCTCCGATCGAGGGTGCGGCAGTCTGTGTCGACCAGGCACTCACCGTTATAACGGGTCCCGACGGCGTGGCCCGGTTCGATTGCATCGAACCCGGGAATCACGTCGTATCGATCGCCGGCGGCCGTTTCCAACCCCCCGTATGGATGACTTTTACGACCACCGAGGATGATTATGGAGAAACGGTGATTGAGATAGAGTGACCTCGCCTTGCATAACCTTGGCAAACCGAAGTCCTTCAGCTTGACACCCGTATCAGCGACCGCCATATTTAGAGTAGAACATGGTTCAAAATATGCATAGAATAAGGGATTACGACAGAAAAAGAACCAAGAGGCTTCTCTATTTCCTTCCCGTTTCAATCCTGATTCTACTGTTAGTGATGCTTACGGCGGAAAGGGCCCGGATAGTCGACAGGATGTTCACCGTAGGTTACGAGGGGCCGATGAAACTTCTTCCCGAGATTACTATCATCGAGGACAAGAGCGTCGAGGCGGAGGTGTTTTCGGTCGAGCGCCATGACATGAAGGTACGAGAGGTCGAGATATTCAACGAGGAAGATGAGAACGAGCGCAAGGAGGACCCGGATATACCTATCGCTGAGTCGATAGAGAAGGAGCTCGACGATCCGTTTTTCGACGATATACCGGGAGACAGCTACCTGAGAACCTATCCCTCCCATACCGACGTGCCTTTCAGGGAGGACTACGTCATATTGAAGATGGTTCAACCGGTATACCCCGAAGAAGCGATCAAAAAAGGACAGGAAGGCTATGTCCTGGTGGAAGTTTTCATCAACGATCACGGGAAGGTCGAGGAGGCCTGGGTCCGCAAGGTTGCAGGGGCCAAAAGCTTCGAGTCGGCTTCCCTCGATGCCGTCAAGCAATTCGAATTCAAACCGGTGAAGGAGAATGGAGAAGCCCAATCGTTCTGGATCAGTTTTCTCATTAGTTACAAATTGAAGATTTAGTTGTCTATGCGCAGGGTATAGTACCGCTCGGGTTTCTCATCCCGGACGATATAGAATTGCACACCGGCTCCCGTGACGATATCGATAAACCTGTACCGTCTGTTCTCGAGTATATCGGACATTTCTTCCAGCAGCGTTCTGCCCGACACGGAGCAGGCCGCCATCGCCTCGATCATCCTGCTTACTCCGATGTATCCGCCTATAAGAAACCGGTTGACCTCGATGAACTGCTCCCCGGCGAGTGAAGCGGCCGCTCTGAAACGTTCCTCTCCGCCGGCGACGTCATCGAGCTTCGGGAATATCGCACCGTCCATGTCCCGGCCGGCCATTCTTAAAAGATTCTTCGAGTTCCACACGCTGGTTCCTAGCAATTGAACGCCGAATTCGTAGAAGGAAAGCTGGGGAAGGATTAAAACAAGATCCTCCGTGTCGGAAGAGATGAAAAGGGCTTCCGGTTCGGCCTGCCTCAAACGCGCTATGTTGTGCTGAAAATCCGTGCTCCCCTGCTCGTAATATTCCTCGGCGCAGATCACTCCACCTGCAAGCTCGACCTCGCTTCTAAACAGGGAGCCGAGGCGCCTGGAACGGATACCGTCGACGGCCATGTAGGCTATCCGGCGAAGCCCCAACTTCCGGCATGCGACCCTCGCTATCGCTGTTATCTCCACCTCGGAATCGGTGGATTGCTGGTATATATATTCACCTACCGCTTCGATGCCCTCCTCTGACGCAACGGGGGAAAAGAGAGGAATCATTCGGTACTGGGCCACCTGCGCGGCCGCAATGGTGGTCGAACTCAAGACACCGCCCACCAGGGCCGTAACCTTCTCGGTATCGATGAGCCTTTCGGTGACCGAGTAGGCCGTGAGAGCGTTCGCCCCGGTATCGCCGACGACGAGCTCCATCCCGGTCATACCTTTCTGCCTCGCCTCCTTCATCGCCAGCGACGCCCCTTTGAGAAATTCGTTCCCCAGGGGAGCGAAGCGCCCGCTCAATGGACATAACAGGCCCAGGCGAAAGCGGACAGACCCGTCAACCCTTCCGTATTCTATATACTCCTTTTTTCCTTCCCTGTAGAGCCCGTCTGGCAGAACCTTCAGGGAATCCAGTCCGGACAGCTCTTTTTTGATTTTTCTTACCGCGGACGTATCGCCGGCGGCCATGGCGTAGGAAAGATATCCCTCCAGCACGATATCTATGCCATGGGCGGCGCCGAACCTTTCCATGATATCCTCGAGTTCCTTCTCCGAGAGCAGGTTCACGGCTTCCGCAAGGCGGCTGCGCGCCTCTAGATAGGTGGCTTGATTCAGATCGACCGAGAGGGCCTCCATCAACCTCGACACGGCATCGGTATACATGCCCTTGGCCTGGTCGATCCTCGCCAGCAGCACAAGCGCCTCTCCTCTCTGGTCGGCGAAACTAGGATCCTCGACGAGGGGATCGACAATAGTCCTCGCCTCCTCGAAAAACCCGAGTTCGATATCCGATTCTCCGACGAGCAGCCGCACCTCGCCTTCACCGGGTTCCCCGCCATACGTTTCCAGATAACGTTTACCCAGCTTTCTCGTTTCCCTGTAATCCTTGTCGAAAACCTGGGCACGGATCCTCGTGATTAGGTCTTCCCGCTCCTCCTGGGGATTTGGCAAAGGCGATTCCGCCGGAGGTGTGACCGAGCATGAAAGGAAAAGGGCTAAAAGAAAGATCGGAAATAATCTTCTCATTCTGATATCTCCCTCTGGGGAAAATCTGCCCGGCCGAGATATGCAAGGGCGAGTTGATGATATTCCCGGGCTTGTTCCTCGAGTTTTCTCAGGGATCGATCGCCGAGTTTCTTTTTCACCGATGCGGGCACGCCGGCGACAAGGGAACCCGGGGGTACGATCGTTCCCTCGAGCACAACGCTGTTTGCCGCAACAATACTACCTGCGCCTATTACGGCACCGTCCAGAACAACGGCTCCCATTCCTATGAGTGTCCGGTCTTCCACCCTGCACGAATGTAGAACCGCGCCATGCCCTACTGTAACATAATTTCCGATCGCCAGCTCGGGTCCCCCCGTAGTTATGTGGCAGACACAGCAATCCTGAATATTAGTGTACTCCCCTATTATGATTTTCCAGCAATCTCCCCTAACCACCGCCGAATGCCATATGCTCGACCCCCTGCCTACCGTCACATCACCGATGATTGAGGCAGCGGGTGCGATATAGACATCACTCGCTATCCGGGGATTGCGCCCCTGAAAGCCCTCTATCATTATTCCCCCGATACTAGATATCAAGGTCGCCGAAACTGCCGGGATCGAGCCCCTCCAACCGTTTCTTTACATCGTCGTCCGCACCTTCGTCCAGGTGCAGGTTCCGCTTGTGCATGTTGAAAAGCTCCGCGTCGATTCGTATCGCCGCACCCGCCCGCAGGGCCAGCGCCAGCGAATCGCTCGGACGGGCGTCGATGTAAAACGTTTCCTGCCCCCGTTTGAGAACGATCCTTGCGAAGTATGTGTCCTCGTAAATACCTGTGATCTCGATACTGCTCACCTCGGCGCCGAGCTCATCGACAATCAGCATCATCAGATCGTGCGTCATCGGCCGCTCGAACGTCTGCCCCGCGAGGGCCGCGTAGATCGCGGTGGCCTCCGCCGGACCTATCCATATCGGCAGCAGCTCTCCGCTTCCACCGGCTTCCTTTATTAGAACGACCGGATGTTCCCTTTCCTTGTCGAGCGCGATACCGCTTACCACTACTTCCAGGAGTTCCATCTTCGTTCCTGCTTCCCCTATTCGTTCTCCTTCATCTGCTCCTTCATGTCCTCGAAAGACTCGAATTTCGGATGGGCTTTCCCCATATTCTCCATCATCCACTTCGCAGATTCAACTACTTCCGCATCGGGATACCTTCTGATCAATTCCTCGAACGTCCTATGGGCGAAAGGCAGGTCGTTGAGCTCTTCGGCATAGACGAATCCGATCATGAACAGAGCTTGAGGAGCATATTTATCGTCGGGATATGTATTCACGAGGTTTCTGTAATACTGTATCCTCGTATAGGAGGCGTCCTCCGCCTGTGCCACTTCCCACATCTCTTCGGGAGTCCTGATCGTCTCCATGTACTCTTCCCTGACGAGATTTTCCGGCTTCATCTCTTTCCTCAGCCTGTCGAGCTCCTCAGTCATCTCCTCGTGAGCCTTCTTCGTCTTGAGCAGTTCTTCTATCTCCAGCCTCTCCTCGGAAAGCGGCGTGATCATCTGGGGCTGCTTCTTGTTGATCTTTACGACCGAATATCCCTTCTCGTGCGAAACGACGCCGCTGATATCCCCCGCTTCGAGATCCTTGATCTGATCGGAGAAACGGTCCGAATACCCGATAAACTTGATGAATCCGTTAAGGTTGAAATAGCCCAGATCTCCATTGGTGGGGGCGGTTGTCTCGTCTTCCGACTCCATTTTCGCGATCTTGTCGAATTTCTCCCCAGCTTTAAGCCTCTTAATCCACTCGACACATTTCATGCTGTCCTCGGAGAAGATATGCTGAGCTTTGATCACACCTTCTTTCGTGTACTGGTTGATATGCTCATTATAATATTCCTCGATCTCCAAATCGGTGACCTTTATCTTCGGTTTAACGAATTTCTCATAATAGGCTCCAATAAGAACCGTCTTCTCCGCCAGCTCGATCTGTTTCTTGATGTCCTTGTCGTTTTGAAGGTTCTTTCTCTTCGCCTCCAAATAAAGCATCTCCTCATCAATAAGAATATCAACGAATCTCGCTCTACCTTCGCTTCCCTTGTATTGATCTTTTTGGTTTTGCGGTAACTTATCAAACCTGTCGTCGACCGTTCTCTCCATGATCTTCTTATCGTACACCCTCGCCGCGACCCCTTCGGTGACTTTCAGCTTCTCGCCCCTGTTAGAGCAGGAAAATACCGTGCCGAGCAGCAATACGATGATGGCTCCGATGTTCAATCTGACCCACGACATTAAAAGCCTCCTTTTCCATAAAATTCTAAAGGATCGTCTCTTCTCCGTTTTTTTCCAGAAGTTCCATAAGCTCTTTCACCCTTTGGCTGTCACCACGCCTGCAGACCATCACGATTCCGCCGTCCGCCACGACTATCAAATCCTTCACGCCGATAGCAGCCGTGACACCGTTCGGGTTGAAGAAAATGTTACCCGCCGAGTCGATCGATTCCACCTTGCCGCTGATCGAGTTTCCGTATCCGTCAGCCGGAAGTATCCCCCCGAGCGCATCCCAGGAACCGACGTCGCTCCAGCCGATATCCGCCGGGATCACCACGACATTATCCGCTTTTTCGAGAATACCGTAATCAACCGAAATCGCGGGCAGGCGGGGATATTCGTCTTCTATTGCGGCGGAGGAATCGCCTCCCTCCAGAGCACGTCCAATCTTCTCGATCGGTTCCCGGCCCGCCGGCAGGAATTTATCCCAGGCCTTCAAGAATACGGACGGCCTCCACATGAACATCCCGCTGTTCCAGAAAAATGTACCTTTCTCTAGATACTCCGTCGCCTTGGCCGATCCGGGCTTCTCGTGGAAGCGGATTACGGGGCATGCCTCCCCGCCCGGCCCGCGTCGCTCGGACCGGTTTCCCGCGTGAGCGGGCCGATCCCCCGCCTCTATATATCCGTATCCGGTCGAGGGATGATCAGGAGCGATTCCGAACGTTACGAGGAGATCTTTTTCGCTTGCGAGAGATGCCGCAGCCCGGCAGACCCTTTCGAACTCATCGGTCCGGACTATCAGGTGATCCGACGGACAGCAGAGGATCGGCTCGTCGCCGCCGCGGGATTTGACGGCCGCCGCCGCCAGTGCCAGGGACGGTGCGGTATTCCTGCCTACCGGCTCGGTGATTATATTATCCGCCGGAAGCTCCGGCAATTCCGTCCTGACTAAGGATTCCTGATCTTTAACCGTAAGAACGATGATCTTTTCCGGCCTTGCGAGCGGCAGAACCCTCCTGAAGGTCAATGAAAGCATACTGCCTTCGCCCGTTATATCCAGAAACTGCTTGGGCCTTCCGGCCCTGCTGAACGGCCAGAACCGTTTCCCCTTACCTCCGGCCAGAATCGCTACATACACTTGGTCACCCCACCGCTAGAGTAGATGCGTGACAAGTCTTAACTGTATATGTTATAATACATTAATCTACAAGGGTTCCATAATTTATTCGTCCGCGGGAGGGGAACCGTCCACCCTATTCCTTGACGACCCATACCTTGACCTGCACCTCGACATCCTTGTGGAGACGCACGGGAACCGTGTAGACACCAAGAACCTTGATCGGCTCTTCGATAAAAATCATCTTGTGATCTACATTGAATCCCTGCTCGCTGATCGCCTTCGCTATATCGTTCGCGCTCACCGATCCGTAAAGCTTGTCCTCTTCACCGGCTTGAACGACGATAGTACAGGAAAGATCCTTCATCTTCCCCGCCACTTCCAGCACGCTTCTTTTAATCTTGTCATCCCGGATCGTTTTTATGCGGTTTTCCTGCTCGATCACGTTCTTCATCGATCCGGTCGCCACGACGGCCAGCTTCTTGGGAATCAGATAATTCCTCGCGTATCCTTGCTTGACCTTCACAACGTCACCGCGCTGCCCGAGGCCATCGACACTCTCTCTTAGAATGACTTCCATTATATCTTCTCCCTAGCGATAGTATATCTTGACGAAAGGCAGCAGCGCAATCGCCCTTGCACGCTTGATGGCGTGCGCAAGCTGTCTCTGATGACGCGCGCAGGTCCCGGTTATCCTTCTCGGGGTTATCTTGCCCCTGTCGGTCACGAAACGCCTGAGAAGAACCTCGTCCTTGTAATTTATCTCGATCTTGTCGATACAGAACTTGCACGGCTTGTTTGTAGTCTTTCTCTCTTTCTTCTTCTTCTTGGTTGCAGACCTTCCGCCCATTATTCTTCTCCTCCCTTCTCATCCTTCGTGCCCGCCTCGGATTCAGGCTGAGGATTCTCGTCGATGACTATAAGATGCCTGAGCACGGCATCATCGAACCTGAATATCCTGTTGAGTTCGGCAAGAATGTCATTGTCTCCGGAAAACTTCATCAGGGTGTAGATCCCCTCAAAACGCTTTGCGATCGGGTAAGCAAGCTTACGCTTGCCCCAAAGGTCCACCTTGTGCACCTTCCCCTTTCGTGAGGTCACTATCTCGTTGAATCTGTCTGTCTTTTCCTTGACGGCCAGCTCTTCGAGGGACGGATCTAGGATATAAACGCACTCGTAGGCACGCATCTGCGGGTTCCTCCCTTCGGACTAGGTAGACTTTCCCTTCGGTATATCCGCGGGAAAGTAGGGATTCTCGCGGCCGGCTTCCTCTTCCTATCAGGATCGGTCGGCGCCGCTTTAAGTTGTGGATCGGAATATAACAGATCGCGTCATGCCCGTCAAGAGGCGACGTCCCCCTTTTCCCGCCGTCCCTTAAGGAGCCGGGCGTTGAAAAGCCCACGCCGCATGAATGACCACTGTCGAAAGGTTCTCCGGTGGAAAATGAGCTTACACGCCGCCGGCAGGCCTGTTGAACTCCCTCTGACCGGCTTCAATCCCTCCCCTCAGCACCGTTTCAACCGCCCTGGCCGCATCATTCGTAATCCCGGACACGGTTTCCCTTTCGTCTTCCGGGATCGGTTCCAGCACGAAATCGCTCCACTCCTCTCCGGCCGGAGCCGGCCCGACGCCTATGCGCAGACGGGCGAAATTGTCGGTCCCGAGATATCCCGTTACGGATTCGAGCCCCTTGTGCCCTCCGCTTCCTCCGCGCTCCCTGATGCGAAGAACGCCCATCGGCAGGTTGATATCGTCGCAGATGACGAGAAGATTTTCCGCGGTGCAGTCCGGGTAAGCGGAAAGCGCTTCCCCCGATGCATTCATCCATGTCTGAGGCTTTACTAGCACTATTACCCTGCCAGCCAGCCTCCATCTCGATTCGAGGCTGACGCCCCCCCTGCCCTTCCAGCCCAAGCGGTGGTTCAGCGCCAACAGATCAAGCGTGGCAAATCCGAGGTTATGCCTTGTGTTCCTGTATTTTTCGCCTGGATTTCCGAGTCCGCACAGGAATGATATCTCAGCCATTGCGGATCAGGACTCATCTCCCTCGGCGGCTTCTCCCTCAGGCGCCTCGACGGCCGCTTCCTCGACTTCGGCCGTTTCCGCGACTTCCAGCTTCTTGGGAGGTGAAACATGCGCGAGCGTCACATTATCGTCATCCAGGAAATCGAGGCTGGGGTATAGTTTTCTCAGATCAGAGATATGTAAAGATTGGCCTATCTCCATCTCGCTGACATCGACCTCGAGCGCTTCCGGAACATCGGCCGGCGTCGTCGCGACTTTCACCTCGCGCACACCGTGGTCCAGGATGCCGCCGAACTCCTTGACGCCCCTGGCCATGCCCACAAGGGTGACCGGGACCCCGACCTTGATGCCTTCATCGGCCATGATCCTCTGGAAATCCACATGAAGAATATCACCGCTTACCGGGTGGTGCTGGACATCCCTCACCAGAGTCAGTATACCCCCCGCTTCCTCGCCTTCGAGCTCGATCTTCAGGATGAGATGCTCGGTCGTCGAGTTGTGAAGTATATGCCAGAAATCGTGCTGCGGGACCGCGAGGTTGACCGGATCCTTCTTGTGGCCGTAAAGCACTCCCGGTATCTCACCCTCTTTGCGCAGAACGTGTGAATTCTTCTTGCCCGAATCTTTCCTGATGCGCGACTTGAGCAGTATCTCTTTCATAGTTTCCTCCGAACTAGACGAACAGCATGCTGATCGATTCTTCCGTGTGGATTCTCCTGATCGCCTCACCTAGAAGAGGCGCAACATCCAGGACCTTCACCTTCTTGCACTTGTCGTAGCCGTTGAACGGAATGGAGTTCGTCACAACGACCTCTTCCAGACACGATTTCTCCAGCCTCTCCAGCGCGTTGCCCGACAGGACCGGATGCGTGGCGGCGGCGATGATCTTTCCGGCTCCGGCATTCTTCAAAGCCTCCGCCGCCTGCGTGATCGTACCCGCAGTACTTATTATATCGTCGAGGATAATAATATCACTGCCGGCGACCTCTCCAATAATATTCATGATCTCCGACGCATCGGCCTTCACCCTGCGTTTATCGGCGATGGCCAGCTTTGCTCCCAAACGCTTGGCAAAGGCCCTTCCCATCTTGATCCCCCCAACATCGGGGGAAACGATGGTGAGATCTTTGAATTTCTTCCCCCTAATATATTCAAGAAGTACCGGGGTGGCAAAAAGATTATCGACCTGAATGTCGAAAAATCCCTGGATCTGGGCCGCATGAAGCTCGAGGGCAAGGACACGGCTCACACCGGCCGTCTCGATCAGATTGGCTACCAGCTTGGCCGTTATAGGCACCCTTGGCTGATCCTTCCTGTCTTGCCGGGCATAGCCGTAGTAAGGGATTACGGCGGTTATCCTGGTGGCGGAAGCCCTGAAACATGCATCCACTATAATCAGAAGCTCTAGGAGGTTTTCCGCGGGAGGGAAAGTAGGTTGTATTATGAAGATGTCTTTCCCCCTGATATTCTCGTTTATATTGACGCTGATCTCGCCGTCGGAGAAGCGTCCCGTCTGCACATCGCAGAGATTCATTCCGAGATAACTCGCTATTTTTTTGGAAAGATCGATATTGGCGTTTCCGGAGATAAGTCTTACCTGATCATTCATCAGCAAATCCCTCCACAAAAAAAATGACCTCTCAGGTCAGCACTCGATTCGCTATCTGGCTGGGGCGGGAGGATTCGAACCTCCGATGCAGGAGCCAAAGTCCTGTGTCTTGCCACTTGACGACGCCCCAAAGAAAATCTCACAACAGCGGGCCTACGGTTCCACGATCTCCAACCCGGCTTCGTTTTTTACGTTCTCTACTTCCTTTTCATAGGCTTTGACTATCTGCTCCTCCATCCAGTCCCGGGTCTTGTTATTGATAGGATGGGCGACATCCTGATATGTTCCGTCGGGCCGCTTGCGGCTGGGCATAGCGACAAAGGTGCCCTTTGCTCCTTCAATAATCTTTAGACCTCGGATGACGAAACAGTTCTCCAGGGTAATACTGGCAAAGGCTTTCAATTTGTTGTCGTCCCGCAGTGAAATCCTTATCTCAGTTATCTCCATCTGGTCCCCCCTGAAACTGCAACTCACTCAAACCGGAAGAATTCGAACGTCCGATTAACCGGCTTTACAATCCTAGCAAAGAACCCTTTCTCAAGCATCAGGTTCCTTACATCTACCGCCCTGCTCTCATCTCTGAATAATCCGAAACAGGCTGATCCACTTCCGCTCAGAGAGCCGAGAACCGCCCCTTCTCGATCAAATATCCGTAATATCTCTCCCGTTTCCGGATATCTCCCTACAACAATCCGTTCAAAGCTGTTAAACGTTTCTAGCCTTTTGTCCGGAAAATCCTTCAATCCCTTCAACAGGCACTTTAGTTTATCCCCGTCACCCACCCTTGTCAACATTAAATTAAGATTTTCATAAGCCCATTTGGTGGAAATATTTACATTGGGTTTTACGAGGACGATCCACCCTTCTTTCAACCCCTGCGCCCTCTCCAATTCCGTGCCGCGTCCCCGCCCAATCGCCGGGTGCCCGAAGAGAAAGAAGGGAACGTCCGAACCGAGCTCGAGCGCCAGCAGGTTCAATCCCGCGCCGTTCAATCGCAAGTCGAATAGAAGGTTCAACCCGGCAAGCACCGCCGCCGCGTCGCTGCTTCCTCCTCCCAGTCCGCCACCGGAAGGTATCTCCTTGTGCACATCGATCCTGACCCCCCCGTCAAACCCTGTGGATTCGATCAGGCTCCGCGCCGCCCTGTGACAGAGGTTCCCCTCATCCCAGGCGATCCCTTTATCGTCACCCGTCAATACGATACCTTTCCCTATGGGGGAGAGCCTGATCTCGTCGTAGAGGGATACGGGCTGGAAGAAAGTCTCGATATCGTGAAAACCGTCGCCCCGTTCACCGAGCACGTCCAGATAGAGATTGATCTTGGCGGCGCACCTGACGAGCATCGGAACCGGTGTCATCAGTTCAACCTCCCCATGCCGGGCGGATTGATTCCCGTTAACCGGACCTTACAGCTTCACGGTCAGGAAACCGCTCGGTGCGGACCGGGCGAAGACCCGCCGGCGGCGCGTTCACTTCGAGGTTTGATAGGTTTTCCAGAGGTCACCCCACTTGGTCTTCCTGAACTTATTGATCTTCTTCCGGCCGATCGTCGGATACCACATGAAATCGTGGTACAGGTTGCTGGCGGCGGGAGCCCAAACGACTAGAGGCGAATGCAGCGCAATCTTCTCGAGGAACCTCAGCGGTCCCTTCCTCAGCATCTGATCGCCCCAGATAACAA
>CAZPAH010000049.1:0-18780 GCA_964584495.1 uncultured bacterium
CCTCGAGCTTCGCGGACCTGCCGTCGCCGGCGTCTGCCGATTCGGTGAAGTGGGTAAATATAACAAATATAAAGAGGATGGTTGCATAAATTCGTGAATGGGCACCGAGACACTTCATGACCGGCATCAACTACTCCCTGCCATTATCTCCACGCGGCTGTCGACTTAAATAACGATATCGGATTAAATCCACATAAAATATAGCATAGGCGGGCAAATTGTTCAAGGTCCGAGGTGGCATTGACACCGATCACAAAGCACCCCGGTCAGCTTCGCCTGGAGAGCTGTCATCGGCCCCTTGCGGCCGCCGCTCGTCGCCGCCTTTACTCGGTGCATGCCTCGTTTTTGCAGGAACTCGATGGACTCTCTCCATCCGCGCTTCCGCTTCAATCAGAGAGCCGCTTACTCCCGGGATAGATCGCTTCCGTCCTTCGCGGGAGAACGGATCATCGGCCGCTTTTCTCGTTCTCGTCCGTGCGTCCGTCGTTGTAAAGACCCACCGCCTTTACGACCTTGCCCCTGTCGTCGTATCCGAAAGTGAGGCGGAAATAATCAAGATCCCCCACACGGAAGATATCCTTCCCCATCGGCACCAGCTCGTACTTGGGCCCTTTCTCCCTCTGGTAGTACAGTTTGCCGTCTTCCATGAAGACCCGCCTCGGTCCGAAGGTGCCGGTAAATCTCTTCATCTCCCTTCCCGTCAAGGTGACCGGGTTCAATCGGCTCTCAATCTCGAACAGGCTCCATTCGTAGGAGGTCCTGGCGCGCGGATTCTGCTCCATCTCCACCAGCTTGCGCAGGGCGTCGGCCTGCGCGGCGTCGAGAGCCTTATCGGAAGGTACGGGGATATCCGGTATGACCCCGATCCCCTCCCACCCCTCGTTGTTCAGGGGATTGTAGGCGCGGCCGTACGGGACGCGGATTCCCATGCGGAACCCGTCGAAAGCGAAGCTGTAGCCCGCCACCGTGTGCCCTCCCCCGCCTGTCGTATCGCCGACGACGACGGCCCGCTCTAAGTTTTTTAGATCGAATGTGAACTCTTCGGCCGCCGAGAACGTCCTCTCGCTCGTCAGCACGTACACCGGCTGTTCTGTGCTGCGGCGTCCGGGCACGAAATCCGCGCTGTACGACTGGACCGTCTTCTTCTCGGCACGTATATCCCAGTTTATAAGGTGGGTCTCCTCCCCGAAGAGGTATCCGCAAATGAAACGGATCATGGATGCGGATCCGCCGCCGTTATTCCTAAGGTCGAGGATTATCGCGCTGCTGTTGGAGATGAAGTTCATAGCGGCCTCCGCGGCCATGAAGGCGTCGTCCCCGGAGGAAAAGCCATCGAAGCGGAGGTAGCCGATACCGCCGGGCAGGATCTCGGCCTTCTTGAAACCGTAGTTGATCGACTTGTAGAACCTCTCGCGGAGCTCCACATCCTCCGGGCTCTCGATCCGTCCCGCGGAAGCGACTTCGGGATCGAGGGGCGGCAGGGCGAATATCCGGAAGTGGCCGTCGTGATTGACCCTCTGGCAGTCCTCATAGAGCCGATCGGCGAACTCGGCCGGATCGGTGTATTGATCGTACTCGCCCGCGGCCGACGCCCTCCTCAGTTCCGCAACTATGCGCGAGGCAGGCTCTCCTAGAACGTAGATGGAATCGATTACGGACGTGATACTGTCGACCACGGCGGCACGGGTGGCCGCATTCATCGGGGGAAGGGTGCCCGGCTGGGCGCTCTGTGCTTCGGCTGCCACCGGGATGACGATCATCGCGCAGACCGCCAGCACACCGCATATAAAACCTTTAGATGGCATGGGAATCCTCCTTTGCGATACACTTAAGTACTTACGAATATCTTCGGAAAATGTTCCCGGATATCTTTTAGCCGGTCCTGCTTACGCATGTCAAGTCCCTATCTCCACCTTCTGCGCCGGGTGATTCGCAAAATAGTGATATTTATAAGGAACCTGCGTGAAATGCTGATGCTCTGCCTGCTTGTTGCTGATAATTGGAAACCGGCTGAACGAGTCACCCTGCGGTATGAACGGAGATTAATAGGAATATTTGGCCCAGAGCATGATCATCGTACTGTCGTCCCCGAATTCGGTTCCGCTTTCCCCTCCGAACAGAAGGCCCAGGAAGGTCAGATCGAGGTTGGTGACGACGGACCATCTCACATTCGGCCCTATATAGAACGATTTGTCGTACGGATTGAGTATGCCGACCAAATCGGCACGCCAGAGCGGATTCAGATCCATTGCCAGCTCCCCCAACATCGAGACCCGGCCGGGGGTCAGATCACCGCGCACGACCGATTGGAGAAGCTTCGAGCCTCCTGCCTTGCCCGTTGTGCCTCTTTCGTTGTAAAGAACCGCTCCTTGGAGATAAAGGGTATTCGGGTAAGTGTAATCCCCTGAAACCGAACCGGTCAGGCGTCCGTTCTTCCGGTCGCCCTCGGTTGAGCGGGGGATTGCGTAAAGGAGCTCTCCACGGAAAGCGCCTCCAGATATGGATCCTGCCCAGGAAAACCCCGCGAAACTCTCCGATGCTCTCCTGCCGGCGATCATGATCCAGTCGTACTTCCAGCGGTTCAGCTTTATCCTCACCGCGGCGGTCGTAGAATCGGATTCGCGGCCCGGAGCGATGGCGATCCCTGCCGATGAGCTCGGCCCCATGTAAAGCTCCAACCTCGCCGCGTCGGTCCCCGGCTTCTCCTCGTTATCGAAATCGAGCGGAGAGGAAGGATTAAAAATATCTGTAGGATTCCAGACGAGGTTCGTTCCCCATGCTATGCGCTGGCGCCCGATGGTGAGCTCGGCCGGTCCCCACGTAAACTCCATCCAGAGCCTGTCGATTGTTCCCTGAACAAGAAGATCTTCCTTATCAAAGAAGTTACGGGTCCAGCCGAAATATGGCGGCCTTGGATAATAGGATATCCAGTCCATCAGCACGAAGGCATCTTTTCCCGCGCAGCTCTTCTGCTTGAGCTCGAGGCCCAGCGTGACCTCATCCGAGACATACCATTTCAGGTTCTGGCGGAAATGCAGCAGGTTGGTCAGGGTGTATCCCGATTCGGAACGGACGGCATCCAAGCCGGTTTGATCCCATACTATCGGAGTCTCCCTGAAATAGCCCGAGAGGGAAACATCATCCTTCCATCCGGCATGGATGCAGGATAAGGGAACCAGGAGCAGGAACAGTATGAAAGTAATCCTTGTCATCCGTCGAGCGCCTGTTCGATGCCGGCCGCATACGATCCGTCGGCCGTGACACTGCCGTCCGTCAGGGTTATGACCCTGCGCGCCCTTTTCATGACGCGCGGATCGTGGGTGGAAAAGACGAATGTCATCCCGCGTTCCCCGTTGAGTCCCTCCATGATGTCCAGCAGATGCCCCGCCGATTTCGAGTCGAGATTCGCGGTGGGCTCATCCGCGAGGACGAAGGCGGGCATCGACGCGAGCGCCCTCGCCACCGCCACCCTCTGCTGCTGGCCGCCTGAGAGCTCGTACGGTCTCCTGTTGAGCTGGTCACCCAGCCCGACCGAATCGAGGAGCTCTTTCGCTCGGGAATACCTCTTTTCCGAAGGCTCCTTCTGGAGGAGCATTATGAACTCGACGTTCTCCAGAGCCGTCAACACGGGTATCAGGTTGTACGCCTGGAAGACGAACCCAATATGGTTCAGCCTGAAATCTATCAGCTTGTTCTGGCCCATCTTAGTGATATCCATCCCGTCTATTTCGACGATCCCGCTCGTCGGCTTGTCGAGCCCTCCGATCAGGTTCAGCATCGTCGTCTTTCCCGATCCGGAAGGCCCCACTATGGCCGTGAACTCGCCTTTTTCGATCTCGATCGTGACCCCCCTTATCGCCTCGACGGGTATCCCGTGATCGCTGTACGTTTTGACGAGATCCTTTATCTTTATGACCGTGTCCATCGCCTGCTCCTTGAATTGTATCCCTGCGTGCCGCCGTTCTTTGCTGCTGCTCCTAATACCTTCTGATAGCTTCGACCGGATTCAGACGGGCGGCCCTTATCCCCGGATAGACGGCCGCCACCAGGGCCGTGATTACGACCATTACACCTATCGACAGGTAATCGGTAGCCTGCCATGCCGGGTAGATTATGCTGTCCGCTCCCATCGCCGCGAGCCCCTGGCTCACTATACTTAGATTCAGCCCTGTTTTCGCTAGCGCCATCACCGAGACATATCCCATGATCAACCCTGCCACGCCGCCTATGAGCGACAGGAAGACCGTTTCCAGCATGATCATGATAAAGACGACCCTGTGCTTCATCCCCAGGGCCGTCAGGACACCGAGCTCATGTATCCGCTCGAGCACCGCCATCAGCATCGTGTTGGTTATTCCAAAGATCATCGCGAGAAGGACAATGATCATGAATATATGGCTCATCTGTCTGCTCATGTCGATCATCATCCCGATATCCGGCTCTATCTGCTTCCAGCTCTCCACGTCCAGACCCGGAAGGGCTTTTTCAAGCTTCGACTGTACGGGATCCACCGAGCCGAGACCGTCGGTCTTAAGCGCAATTTCGTGAATGTTGCCTCCCAGCCCGAACAGGCGATCGACGTCCTTCTGCTCCGCGAAAACCGCGGTCTTGTCGAAAATCGAGTTCACCGTCTTGTACAGACCGACTATCTTGAACGCCCCGCCTGCGATAGCCCCGTCCATCCCCTGGGCGGTGACTATTATCTTCTGGCCGAGCTTGAGGTTCAGCTTTTCCGCCAGCCGGCTCCCTATCACGCACGGATTCCGCACGTCGGTGCCGAAATAGCTCCCTTCAGCTATATGATCGTATATATCGGTCACTTTTCTCTCTTCCTCCGGGATTATGCCGTACAGCTCGATACCCGTTCCGGTGACCGCCGAGCTCGCCATCCCCGCCACGGCAGAACGTCCGGTGGCTTCCAAGACCCCCGGCACCTCTCGAATATCGCCCAGGACTTTTATTCCGTCGGGTATCGTAAGGTCTATCTCCTGATGGGCGATGAACCCTCTGCTGTGCACCTGTATATGCCCGAGCCTCGATCCGATTGCGCTCCGGACCATCTGGTCGGTCATCCCGATAAACAGCGCCATAACCAGTATGCCGGCCCAGAGCCCGAGCGCGATCGAGACGAGAAGGGTGGCGCTCCTGTTCTTGTTGCGCCATACGTTTCTCCATGACAGCTGCACGATCATCTTTTATCCCTTCTCACGTCGCCCCTCGGTTTATCTCTCGCCCTCGAACCTCATCCTTCCCTCAGAGCCCTGGTCGCATCCATCCGCGAGATCTTGACGAGCGGATAGCTCGTGGCCGCGAGGGCGATTATAAGCACTACAAGAGCCTGGTGGTAGAACAGCCACGGATCGAGAGAAAACGGCATTATCGCCTCGAAGCCGTATTGACGGGTCATCTCGGCCACTTCCCCGGTCATCCTTATCGGCTTGATATGGAAATACAGGATGACGGGCAGCGAGACGACCACCCCTGCCGCGACCCCTATTATCGACAGCATGACGCTCTCGATCACAACGATCGTTTTCAGTATGCCCCTTTTCATGCCGATCGATATCAGCATGCCGAACTCGCGCGTCCTCTCCATCGTCATCATAAGGATCGCCCCGAATATCCCGAAAGCGATCACCATATAGACAACGAACAGCATTATCAGACCGCTCGCATTGTCGGTCTGTATGAACTGAACCATCTCGGGAAGGATCTCCCTCCAGGTTTTCACCTCGTAGCGCGGTCCCAGCTCCGCGCGAAGTCTGCCGGTCACTTCATCGAGAAATTTATTTTTTTTGATCATTATCGCAAGGGATGTGAGCCTTCCATACGCTCCGGTCAGATCCTGCGCCTGGGCGATGGTCATGTAAGCCATCGAGTTGTTCTGCTCGGGAGACGGGAACTTCACCATGCCGCTTACCCTGTACCTTCCGGCCGCGGTCAATCCGTGGTACCCCTGTCCCAGAACGATGACCGTATCCCCGACACCCACATTGAGGTGAGCCGCCATTCCCTGGGCGAGCATTATCCCGGTCTCGCCGGAATCCAGGTATGAGCCCTGCGTCACCTTGCTTCGCAGGCTGGTCAGTCTGTCCTCGAGCAACGGATCGATACCGACTACGGAGGCGCCATCTGTGAGATTACCGCCCGAGACAAGGGCGAAGACCTCGAGCCGCGGGGCGTAATAGGTTATCTCCCCTATGCCGCCCAGGGCGCCCGACAGAGAGTCGGACATGGCGAAGCTCTTGTTGACCGAGGACTCATCGCTGTATCCGCTCGCATGGACCTGGATATAGCCTGTATAGAAAGATACGACGTTGTCGATCGACCTGGCGTAGAATCCCGTTTGCATCGACCGCATTACAAGGGCGATCAGCACCGCGAACAGTATAGAAGCCATGGCGATAAGGCTTCTTCTCCTGTTCCGCCAAACGTTTCGCCAGGCGAGATCTATATATGTACATGCTGCTTCCATTCCTTAGCCTCGTTTCATGGAACGGGACCGGCCGAGACATCCCGGCTTTTCACCTCAGGCGTTTCATCTGTTGCTCCGAGAAAAACGAATCGTCTATAGGCTTGTCGTACTCGGCATCCTTTATCGTCAGAATCGTCGCGTACCCTTTCTTGTCCATCGGTGTCATTGTCATCGTGGAGGGGATCCTCCTGCCTCCCAGTGTCATGATATCCGACAGCATTTCGATATTGATCAGCTCCCCGTTCTCGTCATAGTACTCCACGCGAAGCTCGATAGGCTCGTTCTTCATCACCCAGATGTAAAGCTTACCCCAGACGACGGCCGCTTCCGGATTGGGAGTGAGCTTGAGCTTGTAGCACTCGTGCCCGTCGATGACCGAATCGCCCGCCATCTCGTGGGTGTAGTCTTTGACCAACGACGATTCCTTAATAAGATCGTCGTTTGTGAAATCGCTTCCCATCCAGGACTGCGTCATCATCGACGGGGGTATCTTTATTACCTTTTCCACCGAGGGTAGCCAGTTCCATATCTCGCTGTTCCGTTTCAGAAACGAAGTGCCTTTATCGCGCGCGGGGGCTGTTATAAGGATCAGGGAATATTGGGTCCCCTTCGACCACGCTTTCATTGTGGTCTCCCTCGACCAGTCGGGCCTGACCACCCTCATCGTCATTTCCGAGTACATCGTATTGCCCCGCATGTGCCGATCCGCTGCCTTTATTATCTCGGTGGCATCCTGGGCGCGGGCCGCACCGTTAATCGCCATCGCCGTGAAAACCGCAATGACAAGTCCGCGTTTCTCTTTCATCTGCTTTTCCCCTTTTACGCTCAGCCCTGTTTTTGTACGACCCCCTCGAGAAGAAACGCCCGGAGTTCGGAAGCGAATGAATCGTCTTCGAGGGGCCCCGGTATATCGCCGAAATCGGGTAGTATGAAATTTACCGCATCCAGCACGGTGAAGATGATCCAAGTCGCTTTCTTGGAATCCATCCGCCTGAATTCGCCGGTCTCGGCACCATGCTCTAGGATGCCCTGCAAAAGGTCCATCAGGGGCAACATCTGGGTTCTGGACTCGTCCGAGATCCCAGCGGTGAAAAGGGATGGCTCCGATATCAGCACCTTGAAAATTTTCTCCTTCTTCGAGATTCTCGAATATTCATCGAGGAAGAGATCTATCTGGAACAGGGCGCTGTCGTTTCCCTTCACCCTCTCTTTCCAGGTCACGGCCATCCCTTCCGCTATACTCAGGCAAAGCTGCATCAGCAGGTCTCCCTTGTCTCTGAAAAGCTCGTAGAAAGTCCTCTTAGAAGCGCCTGCTTCACGGCAGATATCCTCGACCGTCGTTTTCCTGAACCCGAAGCGGAGGAAGATGGGTTTGGCGGCTTCGAAGAATTTCAGTTTCTTCTGAAGCGCTTTCGTATCCCGCCTTCCGGCTTCCTTAAATCCCGATCCCTCTACTTTACTCGAGGCCATGGCAGAAAGAAATTTTTCCTTCCATCAAATAAACTATAAAACGATTTGAGTTTTATCGTGTCATGATACGCATGCCGTTTTTTTAAGTCAAGGCGAATATGATATGAGCTCAAACGGAATAAAGTTTTAAGAGGTTCATGCCCGATGGAGTTTTGGTAGGGACCGTTTTCCAGTATCGGCAACCTATCTTGACATATATCTGTCTATACCTTCCGACGCTGCCTTTGCATCGGCTATCGCCGTTACGGCATCCAGATTCATATTTACGATGTCGCCACCGGCGAAAACTCCTGGGATTGATGTCATGCCATATTCGTCGACCCGGACTTTCCTCGTCTCGGTGAATATCAATTGATCGAAAAGGTTCTTCGGTATGAATGAAAAGTCGGGCGCCTGGCCGATAGCCTCTATGATCATGTCGCCTTCCATAAACTTCTCTTCTCCCTCGTAGAATGTCGGAGCGAACCGTCCCTGCTCATCAAATACGGATTTGACCTTCATACAGAGCAGGCCTTTAACGAGCCCCTTCTCATCTAGAACAACTTCCTTGGGCCCCCAGGCGGGATTGAAACGGACCCCTTCGGCTTTTGCCTCTTCCACCTCCTCCTCCGAGGCGGGCAGCTCGTCCCAGTCCTCCAACGATACGGTCTTGGTTACCGCCTTTCCGTCCGGGTCCTTTATATACTGGAGTCTCAAGGCCTCCCTTGCCACGTCCATCGCCACGTTCCCACCCCCAATGACAATTACTTCCCTGCCTACCTCGCATCTATCCCCTATTTTGTTATCCTTCAGGAAATCGAGTGCCAACAAGCACTTTTCCGCATTCTTCACCCTCGTCGAGCGGCTCACCGTTGTCCCGGTCCCAAGGTAGACCGCATCGTACTCTTCCATAAGATCCTCGAATGAAATATCCCGGCCGACCCTGGTACCGAACTTGAATTCCGCCCCCATAGAAGCAATATGGTTCACATCCTTATCGATGCTCTCTATCGGCAGTCGGTAAAGGGGCGGACCGATCCGCATCATACCGCCTCCGCCCGGCAACTCGTCGAATACAACTACTCTGTGCCCCTTCAGTGTCAGGAAGTAAGCCGCCGCCAGACCGCCCGGTCCTGCTCCAATTACCGCGACCTTTTTGCCCGAATCCTCGGCGGGCCTGCTCTCCAATGCAGATTTGTAATCCTTTATCGTATCCGCCACGTACCGTTTCAGCCATCTGATCGCCAGGGCCTCCCCCCGTAATCGCAGTGAACAGGCGTCCTCGCAGTGCTTCATGCAGACACGCCCGCAAATGGCCGGTATGGGGTTGTCCTCGAATATTCTTCGGAGGGACTCATCGGGCTCGTCATTGTAGATGGCCTTTATATAATCGGAGATCTTGAGATGGGCCGGACACGCCTCTTCGCACAGTTTGCACTCCAGGCACCGGGCGGCCTCCCTTCTTGCATCCTCGGCGCTGTATCCTATCACCTGCTCGATAAATGAAAGCCGCCTCTTCTCCGGAGATACTTCAGGCATCGGCACGCGCTCCGGCTCGAACAGCGTATACTGAAGATCGGACGCGAATCCCTCGTAATCCTCTTTTCTGTGGGAAAGGCTCGCCTTCAACACCGAATACTTCTCCGCGGGCAGAAATTTATCTCGATCCGACTTCTCGTCTTTCGGCATGAACACGAACGAACCGGTATCAAAATGAATATGGAAATAGTCCCTGGAAAGCCTCAGCGAACCAGGGGGACAGATATCGACACACAACCCGCAGAAACAGCACCGGCCGTAATCGAGCCGAGGCCGCTTGTTTTTCTCACCCGGGTTCACGGCCAAATCCGGTATTTCCACCATCTCTATTGCCACGTTGGGACATATATCGGCGCAGTTCCCGCAGCCCGTGCAGCTATCCCAATCGTTCAGGTGGAATCCCCTGTATCGCAGGGCCGGTTCTTTAAGCTCGAACGGGTATCGCAGAGTCTTGGGCTTCTTGAACAGGAATCTTGACGATTTAAACGGACCGAGTAAGCTTGGTTTTGCCATCTGCTCTTTTTTCCTTCTGCTCTTTCGTTACCTGTCTATCTCGGGAGCAACGATATACAGGCTGATCATGATATTGCCCACGTCGGCGATGCTGGCCTTTTCCAATGCCTTCTCCAGCACTGTCAAACCGTGGGGATAGGATGGTGTCCTGAAATGCACTCGATAGGGTTTGTCCCCTCCGTCGCTCACCATATACAGCCCCAACTCCCCTCGTGAAGACTCGCATCGAACGTACGCTTCGCCTTTCGGAACGGTCCACTTGAACGGATTCGGAACCCGGTTGTATACCTCGCCCTCGGGCATTGCGTCCAGCAGCTTGAAAATCATGTGTACGCTCTCGATCATCTCGTCCCGCACGACCCAGATTCTCGAGTAGGCGTCACCGTCCTCTCTGGTCGGCACCTCCCAGGGCACTTTATCATAGGCCGCATATGGCTCGACCTTCCGGATATCGTATTTCATGCCGGTCGCCCTGACGACCTGCCCGGTACCGCCCATGGAGACGGCCTCTTGCCGGTTAACCGTTCCAATGCCCTTGGCCCTGTCGTAAAAAAAGCGATTGTTGAAAAATGTATCGTCGTAGTCGGGAACACAGCCACCGATTGAATGAAGGGTGCTGACTATCCTATCCTTGAATCCTTTCGGAAAATCACGTCTCACGCCTCCGGGCCATATGTAGATGTGATAAACCCTGCCGCCGGTCAGCTCCTCGAAAAGATCCAGCACGAGATCACGATGATACATCGCCCACTGGGCCACCGTATCGAAACCAAGCATATTCGCGTAGGCCCAAAGCCCGAAAAGATGCGACCCTACACGGGCGAGCTCGAGATAAATGCTCCTCACGAAGTGCGCCCTCTCGGGAACTTCGATACCGGCCAACTTCTCCACCGCCATGGCGTAGGCCATCTCGATATGATCGGGCTCAACTACGTTTATCCTGCAGACCAGGGGAAAGTTCTGTATCCAGGTCCTGTATTCCATCAATTTCTCAAAGCCCCTGTGAAGGTAGCCGGGATTCGCGGCGGCTTTTAAAATCCGGTCGCCCTCCACGTTCAGCGTGATGCTGAAGTTGCCCACCATCCCCAGGTGCTGGGGGCCGAAGTAAAGTTGTAGTTCTCTCATTTGTTAACAGCCTTCTTCTCTACGACAGGCACGCTGTCAAAAACATTTTTGACGTATTCCCTTGTATCGAAATCTTTCCTGAAAGGAGGTATCTCGTATTCCCTTTCCAGGAATAGCGGCGTCAACCTGGGATGGCCTTCAAAAACGACGCCGAAGAGTTCATGAATCTCTCTCTCGTATGGCTCCGCATTATCGAAAATAGGTATGGCCGAAAGAAGCTCGGGCCTCTCCCTGGAGACTCTGGTTTTTAGGATTATCCTTATCTTTTCCTTGTCCGTAAAAGCTTCATCTTCCCCTAAGTACGCCGAGAGGATGTATACGAGCTCGAACTCATTCTCGTTAATCCAGTCCACACACGAAATGAGACCCAGGTGTCCGTACCCATGGCTCTTGAAAAAGCTCAGGATGGACAGGACGGCTTCTTTCCTCGAAGTGATCAATATCCGGTTTTCGTCTTTAATATCCAATTGAATCCCGTCAAATACCGATTCGAGCCGTTCCTTCAACGAACGATTCATCCCCTTATACCTCTCTGTATCATGTCTGCGCCGTAACGCACGGCTGTCAAACCCATCGCCATCATTGCCCGCCCTCTGTTGAAAACAAGGGCGGCCAGTCCAATTCGCCCAGCACCTGTTCCTGGTTGGACCGGTATTCCTTGTAGCTTTCACGGTAACGTTTATACCCGTCCGCCATATCCTTGTCGATCAGCGTCCATAGATGTGTCACCGCGATAAAGATGGCTTCCGGCCTTGGCATGCAGCCGGCGATCCAACCGTCTATCGGTATGTATTTGTCCAGATGCTTGATCGTGTTGTAGGAATCCCAGTACATGCCGCCGTTGATCGGGCAGGAACCGAATCCAACCGTATACTTCGGTTCGGGCATCTGCTCGTACGTTCTTATGATCGCCTTGAGAGTCTTTACGGAAACGTACCCGGTGATCAGGAAAAGATTCGCCTGCCTGGGCGTCGCCACGGGGAGCACGCCGAACCGCTCCGCATCCCATCGAGCGGTTATCGATGGCGGGACCTCTATAATCCCGCACCCTGTGCAAAAATACACAGCATGGAGCGAGTACTTATGCCCCATCTTCGCCGGTTCTTTCAACCACTTGATCAACTGATTTCGATCCATTCAACTACGCTCTGTTCTTTCGATGATAGGATTCCGGCGGCGGCCGAACGGATTTACCTCCGGTTTGCCTTTCCGCCGATTCATTTAAACAATAAAACTATTATCAACCCTATAAAAGCCAGTGCCGTTGGCCACCTCCACAGGTATTTGATCGCCTGCTCGACTCTCAAGCGGGGAAACGCGGCGTTTACGAAAAGCCCCAGCACGAAAACCACGAGCATTTTGACAAAGAAGGTCAAAGGATTGCCCGCGCCGCCCAGGAACAAGTCGACAAAAAGAGCGATTCCCACATAAAGGCCCAGTGCATGCTGTATCATGGCCAGGCCCAGAAACGGACCGCTGAACTCAACCATCGTCCCGGACGAGATTTCCTGGGGGGCCTGGACTATCTCAAAAGGCCGGATACCCAGAATGGCCGGCAATATAAGAAGGTAGGCGATCCCCGGCAGCATCATCGGAAACGAAACGAGGGCCCAGCTCGTGTCCTGCTGCATCCCGACGATTTGAACGATGGAGATTGTCTTGTAGTGCGTCATGACTGCAAGAAGGATAAACAGGAAGGGCACCTCATAGCCCATGGCCAGCAGAAGCTTGCGCGAGATCCCGATGCTCGTATTGGGATTCGCGGCCTCACCCCCGCTGAGCGCTATCCCGAGAGGGCCCAGTAGCATCATGTAGAGGATCACCAGCATCCCCCCGGAACCGCTTAACGGGTGTATGCTCCCGACCGGCAGCAGCACAACCACTACCAGGGTGCCGGCCAGAGCGAGGACGATCCCAAGGTCGAACAACCTGCCGTGGCTCACCCCCCTCTGGTTGAACAGCTTGACGAGATCGATCACCGGCTGTGTGATGGGCGGACCGTATCGCCAGTGGATACGCGCCGTGATCTTCCTGGACAATCCAACAAAGAATATCCCTATGAACAGGGCTAAAAGCAGCGACAGTATTATATATACGATCTGCATCACCAGGGGCTCCATTTCAACTGAACAAAGATAAGTAAAGCCAGAAGCAGCACAATATACATCACGTAATGCCCCACGTACCCTGAATATATCCGCCTGGCCCCGGCGCAAACACCCTGCATCCACCCCGCCAGCCTCATGTAGAACGCATCTATGAAATCCTTGAGATAGGGAGCAATCATCCCGCTGATGGGATCATAGAAGTTCACGGTGTAATTGTACTTGTCCTTCGGAATGGCGGCTCCCGCAGCGTATGTATCCTCCTGCGGAACCCTCACGGACCGGGGTCCCGCCTTGAGAACGATTCCGACCAGGATACATCCAACTATAACGGCCGCGAAGAGGTTGACAACATTCAACGTACCGCTCTCTGAAGCGATTCCCCATAAAGTAACATCCATTGCATTAAATCCGAGAGAAACATCGATCGAGTTGATAAGCCTCAGGGGAATGCCGGGAAGGATTCCAAAAAGAATAATGACGGATGATAAAGCGATTATGGGCAGTTGCATGCTGAACGGGGATTTCCGAATTTCTTTGTGTTTTTCCGGAAGCTGCCCCAAGAAAATATTATGAATGAGCTTGTAGCTGTATAGAATCGTCCCCCAAGTTCCTAATAAAGCGGCAAAGGCCAGGAAGGGACTCTGCTCGAGTATCAATGATTTGTAGATCAACCATTTCGAAACGAATCCATTGGTTAAAGGAAGACCGATCAGCCCGCATACGCCTATCAGGGCGCCCGCGAAGGCGACCGGCATCTTATTTATCAATCCCCCCAGGGAATTCAGATCGCGCACTCCGTTCGTCCTGTACTCCACCGCTCCGACGGCGAGAAAAAGCAACCCTTTAAAGGCCGAATGATTGAAAAAGTGAAACACGCCGCCCGCCATGCTAACGCTGGTCCCGAAGGCTATTCCCAGGATTATGTACCCGGCCTGGCCTATGGTGGACCAGGCTAGCAGTTTCTTGGCATCATCCTGAAGCAGGGCGATAAAGGTCGGTATGAGGATGGTGATCGCCCCCAAAATACTCAGTATGTATCTAAAGCTCAAGACGCCGTGGCCTAGGCTGATGAACCTGTTGAGCCCTACTATTACATACATGAATAGTATGAACCCATATGTGCCCATCTTTATCAATATCCCCGAAAGTATGGAGCTGAACGGCGAAGGAGCCTCTGCATGCGCCGGAGGAAGCCATGAATGGAATGGAAGTATCGCGTTTTTTATTCCAAAAGCGATGAAGAAGAGAATCAGGAGGGACACTATGTAGCCGGAAGAAGCCTGATCTATGCCGGCTGAAATCTCCGAAATATTCAACGTTCCGTATTTAGTGTATATCGATAACACTCCCACGAGCATGGCCAGCGAGCCTATAATCGACATCACGATGTATTTCATGCCTGCCGCAAGCGCCGCGCCCCGGTTGTAACTGATCAGGAGAAATGTCGACCAGCTCATAATTTCCCAGAATATGAAAAAGGAAAGCAGGTCGCCGGAGAGAACGATCCCCAGCATTGCCGCATTGATCAGAAGCAGCATTAGATAATAGAAATCGGTTCTTTCCCGGTTCTTGATATAGCTTAATGAAAATATGACGGAAAGCGCTCCAAGAACGGAGATGGTGATCGCAAAGAAAATGGAGAGCATATTAGTTCTAAATAAAAGCGAAAGCCCCAAGAAATTGAAATATGAGGATTTTCCGGGGGCTCCGGCGAATAAAAACGCAACCATCGCCACCAGCGTCAATGAAACCAGTACGGCGAATACCTCCCTGATCCCGGACGAAATTTTGCCTAAGATGTATGTAAACAATGAACCGCCGAAGGCTACAGCCAGCAATAAACCCGCGCTCATCCTAGTACACTCCTGACATAATCCATCCTATTGAGAAGCTCGGAAGCCGCAGAGTCGAGAATCCCGGTCACGAGCCCGGGATAGATACCGACCAAAACGATAAGAAGCACAAAAATAAACATGGGAATTATCGCGGCAGCGGGAGCGTAGTTTCTTTCGAGGCTTCCACTCTCCCGTTTGAAGTAGAGCACCTGTACGACACGGAAAAAATAGGCGCCCTCGATTACCGTTCCCAGCAGTATAACGCCGATCAGCACCTTGAATATCGCCGCCTCGTTGGCTATAGCCGCCCTCACGATTAAAAACTTGCTTGGAAATCCCACGAAGGGCGGCAAGCCGACAATGGAAAAAGCGCCTATCGTGAAAGCCAGCGAAGTCAAGGGCATCCGCGTTCCCATGCCCTCGAACGAAGATATCTCCATCGAGCCGCTTCGGTAAATCATGTAGCCGGCGGCCAGAAACAGCAAGCCCTTGCTCAGGGTGTGGCTTATCAGCTGGAACAATCCGCCCGCCACACCATATGAGGTCGCCATGGTCATGGCGAACAGTATCAAACCGATCTGCCCGATACTGGAATAGGCCAGCATTCTCTTGATGTTATTCTGGCTGAATGCGCACATCTCCCCAACCAGGAGGGTCAACGCTCCAAGAAATGCGAAAAACATGAAGATGCTCGTAACTCCGAATATTGTGAAAAGAATCCTTATTACAGCATAAAGGCCCACCTCTATGGCAATGCCGGAAAGTATCGCACTGATCGATGATGGCGCGGAAGAATGGGCGTCGGGCAACCAGGCGTTGAGCGGAAAAATCGCCGCCTCGACCCCCAGACCGGTAACCATCAGGGTCATCGGCACGAATATGGAGATAGGACTCGACGATTGGATATTCCTTGCGAGATCGGCCATATTGAGCGTCCCGAAAAGCCCGTAAAGCAGCCCGATACCGATAAGAAGCAAACTCGACCCCACCGATCCCTGGATCAGGTATTTCACCGCTGATTCCACGCCGCCCCTATCGCCGACGTACGCTACCAGGGCGTATGAGGAGATGCAGAGGATCTCGAAGAAGACGAACAGGTTGAATATGTCCCCGGTCAGCACGACACCCGTGGCGCCGGTCAAGAGCAGCAGGTATAGCATGTGGTATTTCTCTTCCGGACCATCCTTGACGTACACCAGGGAATAGATCGCCACCAGGAGGCCGGCAAGTGCGATGAGGGCCGAGAACAGAACACCTACCGGTCCCGCGACCAGGTTGATGCAGAAGGGCGGCGGAAAGCCGCCTATGTCGACTACGATCGGCTGCCTCAACGCGAAGGGGATTAGCATCAATGCCACAACGAGGTTGAAAACGAATGCCAGAATCGGAATATATTTAACGATCTTCCTTGAAATAAGCATGAACAGAGGCACGGTGAACGCGAGTCCTATAGGTACCGCAATCAAGAGAGCGGGGCTCACCATCGCTGCTCCTTTATTCGCCGTAAATCCAGCAGGCCGTAGTGATGATACAGCCTGATAGCCAGTGATAGGGCCAGTGCCAAGACCGCCACACCAATAACGATCGCCGTCAGAACCAGAGCCTGCGGGACGGGGTCGACCATTTGTTTCGGCTCGACCGAGGATTCCGAAAAAATAGGAGCCGTCCCCTTGCTTATATAACCGACGGAGACCAGGAACAGGTTGACTCCGGTCTCCATGATACTGAGACCGATGATCACCTTAATAAGGTTGTGCTTCACCAGCATGATGAACAGACCAATAAATATCAGGCCGAAGGCGCCGATGTAATACACGTAGCTCTGCAGAAAGTCAGTCACACTGGAAAAGTCCATGGCTCTCTCCTGCCGACCCGTCGACAATCATCGTTCGATATCCCTTGAATGGCGCTTCGTCGCGATTCACTCACTTTCCTCCACCAGGTTATCGATCACTCCGGACAACTCGGAGCCCACCTTGAACCCAATTGCTATATAGATGATCGGAATAACGCCCGCGCTGAACAACGTGTTGAGTTCCCCCTTCGGGAGAAAATTCGAGAGAAAATAGTGCCCTCCCATCGTCAATCCCATAAGGCCCATCAGCACGAACACCAATCCTCCCGATGATTCGACAGCCTGGCTACCCTTCTCGTTGATTCTTCTTCCTCTGCATCCCATGTAAACGAGGAGAAAGGCCGAAGCGATGATCGCCCCGCCCTGGAAACCGCCGCCCGGAGTCAGATGGCCGTGGATGAAAATATATCCGCCGAAAAACAGCATCAGGGGAAACAGGAAACGGCAGCCGGCATACAACACCAGGCTCGCGGGCTCGATCTCCCCTCTTTCTCTTCTCTTCCGTGTCGACAAAACGGCGCCGACACCTATCGCTGCTACAAACAACACTGTCACTTCACCGAGGGTGTCAAAGCCCCTGTAGCCGACTACCACGGATGTAACGATATTCGAAGCCCCTGTTTCATCCCTGCCCCTGTCGATGTAATAATCCCCCACCTCGGTCTTGTGCAGGGAAAACGGGATCTCGGCTATCGATAGAGCCAATCCGACGAAAATTATTGCCAACAAGATCAGGCTGGCGAGGCTTCTCATTCCTCATACCTCTTTGTGCGCCTGATGGCGATTATAAAGACGGCGGCGACCAATGCCGCTCCAATCGATGCCTCCGCCATGGCGACATCCGGCGCCTGTAGCAGATAGAAGAGAATCGATGCGATCAGGCTGACCATGCAGGCGACAATAACGGCACTGATCAAGTCCTTGAAAAACAGTGCCGCCACGGCTGCCGCCAGCATCAGAAGCACCAAAAGTGTAACTAGAAAAATCATTCCTTCTCCCCTAGTTCTTCGAAATCCCGCGTTCTGTCCACAACGCTCCTGTCACAGAGCGGTATTCCGCTTTTATTGGATGCCCTGGCGATCGCGTGGCTGGAAATTGGATTCGTCGCAAGAATAAAGACCGCGATGATCAAGGTTTTCCAGAACCATTCCGGGCGCATGATTCCAACCCCCACAATGGTGAGAAAGGCGCCGAGGGTCGTGCATTTCGTGCCGGCCTGGATCCGGTTATAGACGTCTGGAAGCCTCAGTACGCCGAAGTTCCCCAGGAATAAAAAGACGGTTCCGATCCCGGTAACAACAATCCCGAAGACGCCCATCTAAATTCCCCTTTCCAGGAATCTGGCAAGAACCACCAATCCGACGAAAGCCAACATGGAATAGACCAATGCAACGTCCAGGTAAACGTACCTGTCGAACACAAAACCCAACAGCACAAGCAGGGCGACAACGGTCGTCGTGATCGTATCCACAGCCACGGCTCGATCGGAGGCAGTGGGACCTTTCAATAACCGCAAAAAGCAGACGAATATGCCCAATACTATGACAAACATGAATATGGAAATGATCGTTTCGTTCATGAAAATATCACCTGCAAGTATTTTTCAAACCTTCGGCCTATCTCCTCGGTCGCCTCGCCCGTCTCCTCGGAACGGACATTGATCCAGTGAATGAGGAGCGTGTCGCCTTTGATATCAAGGGTAAAGGTCCCGGGGGTCAAGGTAATCGAATTCGCCAGGATCATCTTGGCGATGTCCTGCTTCAACGCCGTTTTGATCATTACGATCCCGGGCTTGATCGGCATCTTGGGGTGAATGATCCTGTAGGCCACATCGATATTAGCCAGCACGATTTCCTTTAATAGCACCACGACGTAGATAAC
>CAZPAH010000050.1:0-18707 GCA_964584495.1 uncultured bacterium
ACCTGATTGCAGTATGGGCGCTTGCGCTGATAATCGGAGTGCTGGAAGGCGAGGAGATAGACTACTACTTCAAAGGAGAAGAAACGGCATACGTTGGGGTCCTTACCGAACCGGCGCGGTTGTTCGTAGCAAAGGACCAGTTGGAGGAAGCGAAAGAGCTGATAGGAACCCTTGAGTTGACATATACGGGCTTGAATTACGAAATCGAGGAAGACAAGGACGAGTAACATGGATAACGCCGCACTTAAAAAAGCCGTTATTACGGCTTTCGTGGTGTTCCTGTCCGCCGAATCGGCTCCGGCAGGTAAAATCGATTTCACCACCCTATGCGAGAGATCAGGCTACACCAGGACGTCGCGCTACAACGAGACCGTCGAATTCTGCAGGGAATTGGCGGAAGCTTGTCCTTCTCTTGAATACGCGGTATTCGGGAAAAGTTCGAGGGGCCTGGATCTGCCCTTGTTGATCTTCGACGCGAAGGGACGATTCACGCCTAAGGATGCCCGAAAGGCGGACAACGCCGTTCTCCTGATCCAAGCCGGGATACACGCGGGGGAGATCTCGGGCAAGGATGCCGGTTTAATGCTGATGCGGGAGATGGCCATGAATGGAGAACTTAAGGGTTCTCTCGGCCACCTCACAGTACTTTTCATTCCCGTCTTCAATGTAGACGGATTCGAGCGTTTCGGACCCTGCAACAGGATCAACCAGAACGGGCCGGAGGAGATGGGATGGAGAACGAACGCTCAAAACCTCAATCTCAACCGAGACTATCTCAAGGCCGACTCCCCGGAGATGCAGGCCTGGCTGAAGCTTTTCAAGGAGTGGCTCCCCGAGTTTTTCGTCGACTGCCACGCCACCGACGGCGCCGATTATCAGTACGCGCTGACTTACGGGCTCGAGCTCCATGGAAATATGGAGGAAGGAGTGACGGCCTGGACTCGCGACTTCTTCCTGCCTTTTGTCGAAAAGGGTATGAAGGAACGGGGATTCCCGATTTCGCCTTACGTGATATTCCGGAGAAGGCACGATGCGAGGAGCGGACTTGTCAGCTGGGTGGCGTCTCCCGCCCTTTCCGAGGGATATACGGCATTGCAGAACCGCCCCGGACTCCTTATTGAAACCCACATGATGAAGGATTATAAAACGAGGGTGGAATCGACCCGGGAGATGCTCAGACAGACGATTCTCGCTCTCGGCGGCCAGGTTACGGTTATACGGCGGCTAGTTCGCACCGCCGATAGCCGTGCCGAATCCGGAGGACTCTGCGGGCCGCCGTTTCCCCTAACATTCAGGTCGACCCCGGACAGCATAATGATAGATTTCCTCGGCGTGGAGTATGAAGAGATCGACAGCGATCTCTCGGGAGGCCGGTGGTTTAGGTTCGGCGAGAAGCCGATGACATTCAAAATCCCCTATTTTAACATCCAGGAACCCGATATCGAGGTCGAGCTTCCCATCGCTTATGTCGTTCCTCCAGAATGGACGGCCGTAATAGACAGGCTCGATTACCACGGCATAGGTTATTTCAGGTTGATCTCCCCGGAGAGTCTTACGGTAAGATCGTACAGGTTCAGCGACGTTTCTTGGAGCGAAAGGCCCCAGGAAGGGAGACATCCCCTGAATTTCGAAACGGATGAGGTGGTGGAAGATAGGATTTGTCCGCGTGGATCGGCGGTCGTTTTCATGAACCAGAGAGCGGCGAGGGTCGCCGCGCACATGTTCGAGCCGGGAGCCCCGTTTTCCCTGGTGAACTGGGGTTTTTTCGATGCGATCTTCGAGCGGAAGGAGTATTACGAATCGTATGTCATGGAGGAGATGGCTAGAAAGATGCTGGATGAGGATGAAGATGTGAAGAGAGAATTTAATAATATGCTTGAGAAGGATCCGGAATTCGCGGGAAATCCGCGTTCGATCCTGAACTGGTTTTATATGCGGACTCCTTACTGGGATAACAAGAAGGACCTTTACCCGGTCGGCAGAATCTTCGATCCGGCGGTTCTGGATAGGCTAAGAAGGGATCATTCGTCACGGCACCGGAAGAGTTGAGGAAGCCGAGTAGAGAAATTACCTTTTCAACACGCCTTCAGGATCGCCCGGTATTACCGCTGTTTACGGCATCATGGATCTTATCCTTGTGACCAGTTCCCTGACGGCGGGAAGATTGTCCGCCTCATCGACTCCCTCCTCGAGAAGGTCCATGGCGGAGGGTATATACCGGAGAAACTCCTTTTTACCCTTGGCCAGCCCGAGAAACGCGAAAGCAGCCAGAGCCTGCAGGTTTCGCTGGATACCGGCCAGCAGAAAGATAACGTAGTACTGCTCGAAGCCGCCGGCCACGGCGAGGCCGGACTCTCCGAGACGGTAATAAAGCTCCATAAGCAGGCTTCTCCTGGTCCCGTGGCATAGCGGATGATAAGGGTCCTTGAGTAGGGAAGCGACATCGTACAGTCCCGGACCGAGATGGGCCGTCTGGAAGTCTATGATCCTTATACTTCCCTCTTTCACGAGGATGTTCCTCGACTGGTAATCACGGTGCATAAAAACCTGGGGCTGTGAGGCAAGGGTCTCGGCAAGCACCTTCCTGTCCCTATCCCATCCGTCCGGGATATCGACCGGGGAGTAGCGGCCTATGAACTCTCGTTCGAAATAGGCGGTCTCACCGAGCAGCTTCTCCAAGCCGAAGAGATGCCCCTTGATCCGGGGCATCTCCTCCAGCCCGGAGGTAACGGTCGTCTGGAACTTGGCCAGCACCTCGATACAGTCGCGATAGAAGGAAAGCTCCTCTTCCGGGGAGGCATCCCTCAGATGATCCTCGAGATGGACACTGCCGAGGTCTTCCATTATAAGTATGCCTAGATCGCGGTCGGCATGGTAGAAAATCGGGACGGCGATCCCCCTGCCGGCCAGAAACGACCCTATCGAGAGGTATCGTTCGAATTCGTCCCCGCCTCCCGGCTGGATCAAGGCCACAACGGAGCGTCCGCCGTCGGAGAGCCTGAAAAAATGCCTGTCGGACCCTCCGTGGGCGATTTCGATGATACCGCATTCGTCGGGCAACCTCCCTCCCGGAATATAGGAAGTCAGCTCAATCGCGTCGGCGGTCAATCTTTCTATCGATAGATCCATTTTCAAGCGCCTTTCAACGATCCACCCGGAAACAGGATCGTTTCCCTGGCATTGGTTCCTTCACGGACCGTCACGCCGTCCAGAACGATGCAGTTTTCGAGTATCACGCCCTTTTCGATGACCACCTTCTTTCCCGCATCGAGAAACCCCTTCCACCGGGCTCCGGGATCTACGCTGGAACCTGACCCTATACGGATTGGAACGGGGGGCGGCGGAAGAACGGGATCGAAGGTGGTTCTCTCGAGCATAATCCTGCGATGAAGGTCGAGCAGACCTTCGGCGGATCCGATCTCTCCCCAGCAGAACGATCCATCGGCGGAAGCATCGAAACCTTTGACCGATCCGGGAATCGTATCGATCATCTTATTTAGAATCTCGACCAGTCCGACCTTCTTGCCGCGTGGGAAGAATTCGAGCGACCGGGGTGACAGGAGGGCCATGCCGGTATAACCGAGACTTCGGGCGTTATCTTGCTTCGATTCGGCCGGATCGCCGATCCCGACGATATCCCCCCCGTCGAGGACTCTTACGCCCGGGGGAGGAGAGCGCAGCGGATCGGCGGAGGGTCCCCTTCCCGCGAGAATCATTGTCACGAGACATTCCGAACGGGTATGAAAGTCGAGCGCCGGAGCAAAACCCGTATTGGAAATTATATCGCCGTTATGAAGCATTATCAGATCGGAATCCTCGAGATTCCCGGCCATATTGCCGATGGCGCCCCCCGTGTCGAGCAGGCTTTTCTCGTGATGGAGATCGATCGGGTATCCGCTTCCGGCGGCGTACCGCTCGATCTGACCGGGCAGGTGATGCGTGTTGACGTGAAGGGTCGACGCTCCCTCCCTGACAAGCTTCCCCACTATGACATCCATGATCGGGATCCCAACAACCGTAAGAAGGGGCTTGGGGGTCAGGCGGCTGACCGGCATCATCCGTTTTCCGAGACCCGCGGCGAGAATGACTCCCGATATCTTCATCCCGGACGGCTCCATCTGGTTTCTTCACCTGTAAAAGAGGAAACGCCGCCTTTCAGCCGAGAACTTTTCCTCATCGTCACGCCATGACCTGAAAAGGGGTTCGATATCCCCTTCTGTTTCGATCGTTTCCCTAAGCCCCGGTCCCCCGTAGATGATGTCGACGGGCATGAGAGTTTCTTCGTACTCGTAGGGGGGAGGCGACCATTCGAATTTTCCACGGTAGATCCTCGCGGCGGCGGAGATTATCGATACGGCGCACCGGACCGGCCGGAACGCCTTTCTGTTCGTGACATGAAGCTCTATACCGCCGCACAGCTCGTTAGCATACTTGTCCCAGGAGGGCTTGAAAAAGAGGGGACGCATCACCACGCCTTCGATCCCCGATCCGTTGAGTTCTCGGGCGAAGGATTCCGGTTCTATCCAGGGCGCTCCCACTATCTCGAAGGGGTGGGTCGTTCCCCGGCCTTCGGAGATATTCGTTCCCTCCAGGAGGACCGTTCCGGGATAGACCAGGGCGGTGGCGGGGGTCGGGATATTGGGAGAGGGAAGCACCCACGGCAGTTCCGTCTCATCGAAAAACGAGGATCTTTTCCAGCGCCTCATCTTCACTATCTCGAGGCGGCACATTGTCGAGCCGCTTCCGTTGATCATCGACAGGAGCTCGGCCATTGTCATGCCGTGCCTCATCGGCAAGGGAAACATTCCCACGAACGAACGGTACTCCGGATTCAAAAGGGGGCCCTCAACGGCCGCTCCTCCCAGCGGATTGGGCCGGTCCAGGACCATGACATCGACGCCGGCCTCGGCGCAGGCTTCCATCATGAGAACCGATGTCCAGAGGTAGGTGTAGGGGCGTGCTCCCACGTCGGGCAGATCGATCACGACCGTATCGATCTTTTCGAGCATACTCTTCGTGGGACGGCGTGTTTCGGAGTACAGGGAGTAGACCGGAATGCCGAGTCGGGGATCGGTATAACCTTCCCATTCGATCATGTTCGCCTGTGTTTCCCCCCTGAAGCCGTGCTGGGGACCGAACAGGCAAGCGATATCTATATCGTTCTCTTCGAGGATCGTGATTATATGGCGCAGACCCCCCGTCACCGAAGCGGGATTCGAAAGGAGTCCTACACTCTTTCCCCTAAGATGGATGCAGGCCTGTGAGGCCAGTATGTCGCAGCCGGTCCTCGTCAAGGGCGCCTCGCTATCAGAACTCCCAGCCGTTGAGGAACAGCGTGTCCGGCGGTGAAGGTTCCCCGCCGTCCTGATTTATGACCTGGACCAGTCCTAAGCCCGAGGTCAGGAAGCTCGTCTGATGGAAGTTGGTCGATTCGACGAGCTCTTCATGCACATATATGGCCATAGTCACATCGAGATGATGAACGTAGCAATCGGCGAAGGTTCCGTCGAAGAAGCCGTTGATTACGTCCCTCGTGTACGGTTCCATGTTGCAGTAACCGTCGACGGTAACGTCTACCGTGTCCTGGTAGGTGCAACCTGTAGAAAAAGACCAGGTCTCGCCGAGATGGTCGGCGAGGGGAAGCTTGAACATAGGCAGGACGTCGTCCCACATAAGAACGGCCTGGAGAGATCCATTATCGTACATCGCGATTCCAAGATGCTGAACCTGGGACGAAGTGAGGCGAAGGAACGATTTGTCCTCGATCTCTCCTTCGTCATCGTACCATACTTCCTCGAATGTTCCGGATGAGGAGTTGTAGTTCTCCGTCTGCCTGCGACTGTCGAATCCTTCGGGGATGTATCCTAGATACTCCGGCGAATCGGTGGCGCGGAGAAAATACCAGTTATACCCGCTGCCCACGGGGTAGTAGGAAGCGGTTCCCGAAGTGGTGAACCTGTAATAGGTGGGGTTTGGGTCTATCGGGTTTCCCGCCATGTCCGTGATGTTCTCGAAGAAGACCCAGTAAAGGCATCCCGGGAAGAGATCTTCCGATAGTGTAACCTCGATGGTCGACAGATCCTCGTTCCATTCGGGTTCCTGTTGCGTGATCGCGTTGATCTTGGCGTCGACGTTTTCCGCTTGCATGTTGTCGAACGAAGCGGGGAACATCGGCTCGCTGAAATTGAGGATTATCGAATTCAGGTTTCTACTGACATTGGCCTGCCCGTTTGAAGGAGAGGCGGAGGCGAGGTAGGGGCGGGTATTGTCCGTCAGGGTGGTAAAGGAGAACTCGTAGCTGGAAACCATAGGATTTCCGGTGAGATCGGTCACTTCCGTTGTGACCGTCACCGTGACGAGCTCGTCGGCTCCGAATGGCCAGTGCATTATGACAATTGTATTCCCGTCATAGATGAAATAGCCATCGGAAGGATAGGGGTCGATTTCGATCGCCGTCTGGGAGCTCCAATCGCCCAAAAGCGCGATAGTCTCGCTGAAGTTTATTTCGATATTAGCTCCCGGATTGACACCGGTCGCCCCGTCTAAGGGGTATGTCGATAATACTTCGGGCGGCAGGTTATCTATATCGCTGTTTGTCGTGAAGGAGAATGAATAATCGCTTCCCATCTCGTTTCCCGCCTTGTCCTCGCACTGCGCGCCGGCGGTGATCGTGTAAAGTGTGCCTGCCGACAGAAGGGAAGTCGGTGTGAGGTAGAGGGTGTCGCCTCTCCAGCTCGGGTAGATGCCCGGAAACGGGATCATCCCCATATTGTTCAGTACCGACTCTTTATTCATTTCCTCGCTGAAGAGTACCCAGCAGGGGCTAGACCTGGAGACGTTTACGGCGTCATCGGCCGGCGAGGTCGAGAGAATTGCAGGTGGGGTAGTATCCGATTCCGTCCCATCGGGGCCCGAACCATCGTTATCGCTGCAGCCCATAATGAATATAAAGCAGACGACCATCAGGACCTGAAAATATCTACTGTATTTCATCGCCCGACTCCTTTTTGAAGGTTTGAGATCCACTTTACAACCTATGCCAACGGCTGTCAATGAAGTCGAGAGATCCGGCCGGCCGGTGTATCCGGGACCTGCAGGCCACGGGTCCCGATCGGAAGGGGTGAAGACGCCGATGAAACAGATAATATAAAAGGTTGAGACAATTTACTTCTTTTAAAACAGCTTCTTTTATAATATAGATACAGGGAAGTCACAATTATCCATGGACGGTGATAGAATGAACATTGCGAATTTCCTCAGGAGTACGCTGAATGGTATTCTCGCGGTTGTAATCGTCCTGGGAGCGGGTGCATGTTCCGGTGACAGGCAGGCGGCGCGTCGCGGCGGCACGATGATTGTCGGCGATATAAGCGCCTACGAATCGTTGAACCCGATGTATGCCACCGATGCGCACGCGAGGGATGTCTACGATCTGCTTTTTTTGTCCCTACTCTTCGAAAACGACGATTTCCTTACCTTCAGGCCCAGGCTGGCGAGATCTTGGGAATTTTCCGAAGATCGCCTCGCGCTGACATTCCATTTAAGGGATGATGTCGTGTGGAGCGATGGAGTCAAATTCACGGCCCGCGATGTAGCCGCCACGTTTCGCGCACAGAAGAATCCGGATGTTCTCTGGAGCGGGCGGCATCTGAAAGAGCACATCGACTCGGTACAGGTAATAGACGATCTGACCGCCGTATATCATTTCAGCCAGGCATATCCTTACCAGATTATGGATGCAAACGACGGACCCATTCTTCCGGCACACATGCTTGAAGAAACGGAACCCTCCATGATAAGGAATATCCCGGTCGAGGATATGCCGACGGACGGGCCATTCAAGATCGAAAGCTGGGTGAAGGGGCAATCTCTCACGCTGGTCCCCAATCCCCTTTACTACGAGAAAGGCAAACCTTACCTTGACAAGGTTATATTCAAGATAATCCCGGACCAGATGACGCTGATCACGCAGCTTCGGGCGGGGGAGATCGATTGCATGGAAAGTATTCCCTACGGCGAGGTGGAGAATCTGCGGAAGGCTAATCCCGACCTGGAAATATTCGCGTTCCAGAGCAGGTTATATCATTATATCGGTTACAACGCGATTAATCCGCATTTCAGCAGCCCGAGGGTAAGAAGGGCTCTTACGTTGGCGATAAACAGGAAACTGATAATCGACAATCTGTGTTACGGTTTCGCCGAGGAGTGCAGTTCTCCTTTCGTGCCGTTGATATGGGCATACGATCCGGATATCAAGCCGCTGCCTTTCGATCCGGATGAGGCCCGCAGGATTCTGAGCGAGGAGGGTTACGCCGATTCAGACGGGGATGGATACCTGGACAAGGATGGAAAGATATTCGAGTTCGAGCTTATGACCAACCAGGGAAACCAGACCCGGGCGGACATACAGGTGATGGTCCAGGAAGAGCTTAAAGAGATAGGTGTAAAGGTCAATCCGGTCATAATCGAATGGACGGTGATGCTCGAGCATCACAAGTCGGGAGATTTCGACGCTTTGATCAATGCCTGGCGTTCCGGGACGAAAGCGGACCTGGCCCCGATATGGTCATGCGAGGCCCGCCGGAAAGGCGGCTATAACAGGGTCAATTACTGCAATCCTACGGTCGATAGCCTGAATACCCTGGCTTGCAGCATCCTCGATTTCGAGAAGGCGCGTCCGCTCTTCAATCGTGCGCAGAAGATAATTTATGAAGAGCAACCGTATACCTTCCTTTACGTTCCGAACGCTCTTTTCGCTCTGAACAGGCGGATTAAGGGTGCAAAGCCCGATCCGATAAGCGTATATCACAACCTGTACGAATGGTGGGCGGGGGAGAGGCCGGCCGGTGACCGGTAGTTCTAAGGGAAGGGCCGGGCGATTCCGCCGTTTAGGCCGGGATAGCGGACGGCGTCGGGGATTGCTGTTTTACGAGGATAGGGATGGCAGTCGTTCATGAAATAGGAATCGCCGCGGTCGTCAGCGCCGTCGTTGCTCAGATAATGAAACCTTTCGTCGATTTTCTTCAGACGGGAAGGTTCAGGTTCCTCCGTATGCTGGATACCGGGGGTATGCCGAGTTCGCACACCGCGGCGGTAACTACGCTCACCGTCGGTGTCGCCGTTTTCCAGGGTGTTCGATCGCCGCTGTTCGGGATTTGTCTCGTGATGAGCCTCTATTTCATATTCGAGGCTACCGGACTTCGACAGGAAGTGGGTAACCAGGCGCGGGTTCTGAACGAGATAATAGAAAAAGCCAGGGAGACGCATCATTTCAATGCGGAGGAGCTGCAGGAGCTTATCGGTCACACATGGGCCGAGGTTATAGGCGGCTTCGCGCTCGGATTGCTGATCTCGCTTATTATCTATTGAGAAATTCCGGGGGTGGGGAATCCCGGGGGAATAGGGGAATTCAGAGGGTTTTTTATGAAATACCGCTTAAAAAACCCTTGACACAATACCGCAATTCAATCGAGAATAGTTACGGTCCGCATGGATATAGCTGAATATTGGAAACTGGGGATTATAGACGGGGACGCTTGGTGAAAGGTGCAGTATTCAAAGTAATCGGCGAATACGCGGATAATAGTTTACGATCGGGAAATGTTGATAACTATTCGGGTAATTTCCGAAGGCCGGATCATCAGGCGTGATTTGGCCTTTTTTATTATATACCGGGCGGATCCCGGGTAAAAGTTGATGGAACAGGAGGAACAGCCATGCGAACCGTCTCGGTGATTAACCAGAAGGGCGGCTGCGGTAAAACGACGATCGCTGTGAATCTTGCCGCCGCGTTGGGGGAGCTTGGAAAACAGGTGTTGCTTGTTGACATGGATCCTCAATCCCATGCTTCCATCGGTTTGAATCTATCCCATGAGAATATCGAGTATTCAACTTACGATCTTCTGAGGAATCCGCGGACGAGGATAGATGAGATCGCATATCGGGTGAACGATAAGCTCGATCTACTCCCTTCGTCTCCCATCCTGAGCGCGATTGAGCAGGAATTATCGGGAAAACCGGCTAGGGAGATGCGTTTGGCCAATAAGCTGGCCAGGGGTGGGGCCGATTACGATTTTATAATTATCGATTCTCCCCCTAATGTGGGCCTGCTTACCTTCAACGCCCTCATGGCCGCGGGCGAGATAATCATTCCGATAGAACCGAGCATCTTCTCACTTCACGGGCTTTACAGGTTGCGGGATACGCTCGAGCTGCTGGAAAAGGAAACAAAGCACAAGGTTGTGGTTCACGTCCTGGTGAACAACATCGAAAAGCGCACGTCCTTCTCGGGGGAGATAGTCGACAAGCTCGAGGAGAATTTCCCCTCCGAGCTCATGGACGTGACAATCAGCCATTCGGTCCGCTACAAGGAGGCCGCCTCGATGGGAAGGCCTATATTCAAGATGAGCCGGTGCGACAGATTGAAATGGGAATTCCTCACACTAGCGCGTGAACTGGAAGAAAAGACCTCGGTTCTACAGATGGCGGATATCGAGGACTGGATGGTAAGATTGCACGGCCCGAGGATTATCGAGGAAGGTGTTCTGTTCGCTGTCGATGCGCCGAACGCCGAAACGGTCTACATCACCGGAGAGTTCACCAACTGGTCGAGGGAAGGCGTGAGGATGATCAGGGATGTGAAAGACGGGTTATGGAAGATCACTCTCCATCTGGATCCCGGGGAGTATGAATACAGGTTCATAGTGGATGGAGTATGGATCAAGGATCCCAACAACATGGACTCCGTTCTCAACGAATTCGGACAGGAAAATTCACTATTGATCGTTTAAATAGCCGAGCGAATAGACCGGAAAATGCTTCCAGGAAAAACGCCGAAACAGCTGCATGAAGTATCCGGGCTCTTCCTTTCCAGGGAAAAAAGCCAATCTGCCGAGCCTCCGGTAAAACCTGATGTCACCGTTATTCTGGCCGTGCTCGGTGAAGGACCGTGCAGGGCCTTCATTGCATCCGGTATAGGAGCGGCCTTCGCTTCCCAGGGAGTCAAGGTAAGTCTCCTCGAAACAGGAAATTCCCTCCCGAATCTCGGTTATTACTTTGCCCTTGAAGCTGCACGTTACCTGGCTTCGACACTTAATGGGAAAAGGGTCGTAGAAGGGGCCGCGGGGCATTCACTGCGGTATTTCTCGGCCCGCGAGCCTGGTTTGCTCGGGACTTGCGGCGGCCCGTTTCCCCGGAATTCGGCGCCCCACCTGATAGTCACAGCATTCGACTCGACGCTTCCGCGACTTGACAGCGACGGTCTCCAGGCTCTGATCGACGTTTCCTCGCGATTCAGGAAGTCGAAGATCGAAGGAAACGGGACACACGCGGCAGCGATCATATTCGTTGGCCGTAAGGGGACAGAGAGCGCCAGGGAGCTTGCGGCCAGATGCATCAGCATCGATCCTGATGCACCGGTTTTTTTGGCGCACGAAACGGCCGTCGGCGCAGAGATGGAAGCCTGGAAGGAACGGGGACAGCATAACCTGGTATTCCTTGAAATCCCGGCCGATCTCATGAAAGGCCTGGCCAGGAGGGTCCCGCCGACCGGCAGATTTTTCCAGGAGATAGTGGTGAATCTTCTCGAGGTCGTCGGTTCTCGCATAAAAAGGGAGAAACTCGATGATAGGTCCTGATACGAAGGCCGAAGAGGTTTCGAAAAACGGCGGGAGGATCGAGAACGAGGAAGTAAGAGGATTATACGATATCTTCTGCGCCGAACTGATAGCTCTATCTCCCGAGATCGATGTCGAGGCCGCCCTTTTTGAAACGAGGATTACGGGACCGGGAGAGATGCGCATTTCAATAAAGCCTTACGCCGACCTGTTTCTTGTGGCGGTCGGAGCCAGTTCCCCGTGCTCGATCAGGGTAAAAGACAGGGCGGGCTATTTTAAAGCGCTCGATATCTCGATAACCCATTTCCTGGAAAAAACGTTAATCGCTAATCCCGGTGCGGTCTGCGACCGATAAAACCCCATTCCATCCTGTCTTCCGTCCCATGATCCGGAAAAGCTGAAAATAATGCGATAAACTTCTTTTGCGGGCAGATGATATTTATTATCTTTTACTGGGCCACACCTGTGAAGAAGGGCGGTAAGAATGAAGATGAAGCTCACTATTACGTCGTTTTTGGTTTGTGTGGTGGCCCTGCTTGGATCCTGTATCTTTCAGAACGATCCGGCAATGCCCAACTCCCCCCCATATATAGTTTCGTGCAGTCCGGAAGCCTACGAGATCATGCTGGAAGCTCCCGTCGACGTATGCTCTTTCAGCCTCGTCGGCAAGGACATCGACAACGATCAGCTCGATTACAGGTATATCCTTACCGATTTGTCGGCGGAGGATATCGACTCGGTAGTCGGAACGGGCGATATTTATAAATTCGAGGCTAAGAGGGGGGGGCTTTACCGGTTACAGGGGAGGGTTTACGACGGCACCGATTACGCTCACCGCGATTGGTATCTGGAGGTCATCGAGGAGTACAACGAACCCCCCGTGGCCCAGCGGATTCAACCCGATATAGATAGCATTTCGTGCGCGATCGGTAATTCGATAGAGTTCCGGATCGGCGTGGACGACGACAGGCCGGATATGGTCAGATACATTTTCATGATGGATGGAGAGGTCGAAGTCGAGAATTCGAGGAACCCGATATGGGAAAACCGCTTCATGGAGAACGGTATTTTCAAGGTCGAGGCGGTGGCCTGGGACGGCGAATTCGGGGATACGGTATCATGGTACGTGAGCGTGATAGGCGAACCGGATTTAATTCCACCCGCCACGATAACCGATCTGGAGGGGTGGACGGGCGTTGAGCCCGGCACGATCAATCTGGTCTGGACGGCGCCCGGAGACGACGGACTCGATGGAAGGAGCAGCGCATACAAGGTGCGTACTTCCACGATCCCTATAATTACCGAAATAGACTGGCTTCAGGCATCTTCAAAAGGGGGAGCCCCGGAGCCGGGCGTCAGCGGGACGATCGAATCGATGATAATAACCAACCTGAACCAGGGCACGTACGCCTACGTTACCGTTCGGGCGATGGACGATTACGGCAATCTCGCCCCTCTTGGAAACTGCATACGGCTTCTCGTACGCGGTTTCGATTTGGACGGAAGCGTATTCGACGCTTTGACGGGAGATCCTATTGAAGGGATAATCGTTATGGCCGAGGGTTTGTCCGACACGACCTCCTCCGACGGCAGATACCTCTTATTGAACCTTCCGAGATACACCGATATGATTAAGGTCCGTGACGAGATGGATTGGGGCGTTTACGGGCGGTACTACGATTACGTGCTCGGGGTCGAAGAACCAGAGGATCATTTCTCCATCGATTTCAAGTTGATCCCGGTCGTCGGACTGGTAGATCAAAAGACCGTTGGTTCATACGAGAATGATTTCCTGACCTTCTTCAAGAATATTACAGAGACGACCGGCAAATTCGGAGCCTCCACCAAATTTTACAGATGGGATCACATACCTTTGAAAGTTTACAATCCCGAAAAGGTATGGGAGGATGTCGATCTGAAAGAGCTGGCCGAAGAAGCGATGGACAGCTGGGCGACGGGCACCGGGGTCGATCTTTTTGAAGAGGTATCAACAGAGGAGGAATCGGATTTTTATATCTACTATGATGAAACAAGTGACGATAAGCATCATGTCAACTTCCTCGAGTACATGCCCGACGATACGCCGGCCAAGATGTCCATTACGATAAACCTGCTCAATACGAGATCACCCATGACGATCCAGGGGAAGATGGTTTTCGCCCACGAGCTGGGTCATATTCTGGGCCTTTTCCACAGCATGGATAACGGTCATATAATGATCGGGATGACTTCTCCGAGCAGGGACGATCCCAGCACGGACGAGTTGAGGGTAATGAAGATTATCCTTAACTTTCCGCATATATTCGATTCGGCGATGCACACTTATGAATAAACCGGCCATTATGGCAGGCAATAGCAGTTGGTTATGACAAGGTGGCAGCCCCGAAAAACGGGGGCTGTCTATTATCATCTGTACGGCCATCGATTCGGTGCGCTATAATTATCTATATTAAAGTAAGATAGTAAAGAGGTATGGACAAGCACGGTTTCTGGCACGGCTGGTGCGAAGTCATTAACGGTATAAGTATGTTTACAGGAGCGTGAATATGGTTAATTTCGATAAATTTACGGTTAAAGCCAGGGAGGCTCTGGCCGCGGCGCAGGACCTGGCGCTGAGAAAAAACAACCCGGAGTCGAGCACTCTCCATCTTCTGGAAGCCCTCCTGACCCAGGAAGAGGGGGTGGTGATACCACTTCTTAAGAAGCTCGGTGTTGCTCCCGAGGGTCTTCTAGAGAAGGTTCGCGCGAGTATGAGCGGACTGCCCAGGTTGGAGAAGGGGATCCCCGATGTCAGGCCATCGATCGAGCTTCAGGAGCTCTTGAGGTCCGCGATGGCCGAGACCGACAAGCTTAAAGATGATTATATATCCACCGAGCATCTTTTCCTGGCGATGACCCAGGATTCGGGTGCCGCAGGCAAGCTCATCCGGGGAGCGGGGATCGATCGAGACGGAGTGCTGAATGCTCTGGCCGGAGTGCGCGGTACGCAGAGGGTCACGGACGAGAACGCCGAGAGCAAGTATATGGCGCTAGAGAGGTTCACAACCGACTACGTGAGACTCGCGAGGATGGGAAAGCTCGATCCGGTGATAGGCAGGGATGAAGAGATAAGGCGGGTCATCCAGGTCCTTTCCAGGAGAACGAAGAACAACCCCGTGCTTATCGGAGAGCCTGGTGTGGGGAAAACCGCCATTATCGAAGGTCTTGCACAGAGGATTGCGGCGGGGCAGGTGCCGGAGTCGATAAAGGACAAGAAGCTGCTGGGTCTGGACATGGGCTCGCTGGTCGCGGGGGCGAAATACAGGGGCGAGTTCGAGGAGCGTTTCAAATCGGTGCTGAAAGAGGTGACCGGTTCGGAAGGCGGCATAATACTCTTTATCGATGAGCTTCACACCTTGGTGGGGGCGGGTGCCGCCGAAGGCGCCGTCGATGCATCCAATATGATCAAGCCCGCCCTGGCAAGGGGAGAGCTTAGATGCGTGGGAGCCACGACCCTTGATGAATACAGGAAGCATATCGAGAAGGATGCCGCTCTTGAGCGCAGGTTCCAGACCGTTCTCGTTAAAGAGCCGGGGGTGGATGAGACTATATCGATACTGAGAGGGTTGAAGGAGAAATACGAGGTGCACCATGGCGTTAGGATAACCGATTCGGCGCTTATAGCGGCCGCAAGGTTGTCCAACCGCTATATAACCTCCAGATACCTGCCTGATAAGGCGATTGACCTGATCGATGAGGCGGCTTCGAGGTTGAGGATCGAGATGGACAGCATGCCGATCGAGCTGGCGGAGATACAGGACAGGATCACCCAGCTGGAGATCGAGAAGAAGGCGCTCGAAAAGGAGAAGAAGAAAGAGGGGGTAAGGGAAAGATACGATGAGGTCGTGGAAAAGCTGTCCGGCCTGAACGAACAGTCGGCTTCCCTGAGGCTTCTCTGGGAGAACGAGAAAAAGATCGTCCAGGATATAAGGGAGATACAGGAAAAGCTCGAAAAAGCCAGAACCGAAGAGCAATTGGCCCAGAGGGACGGCGAGCTCGAACGAGTGGCGGAGCTTCGTTACGGGATAATCGTGGAGCTTGAGAAGAAGCTTCAGGAAACCAGCGGGAACTTGAAGAGCCTCCAGGAATCGGGCAGGCAGCTTATCCGTGAAGAGGTGACCGAAAACGATATAGCCGCCATAGTAAGCCGCTGGACGGGGATACCCGTCTCCAGGATGATCGAGGAAGAGAAGCAGAAGATCCTCCACCTGGAAGAACGAATATCCGAGAGGGTGGTCGGGCAGGACGAAGCGGTCAAGGCGGTCAGCAACGCCGTCCGGCGCTCGAGGGCCGGCCTTCACGATCCCGGCCAGCCGCTCGGTTCGTTCATCTTTCTCGGGCCGACCGGCGTAGGCAAAACCGAGCTTGCCAAAGCCCTTGCCGAGCAGCTCTTCGATGACGATAACTCGATAGTCAGGATCGATATGTCGGAGTTCATGGAGAAGCATGCCGTGTCAAGGCTTCTCGGCGCTCCTCCCGGTTACGTGGGATACGAGGAAGGCGGATACCTTACGGAGGCTGTCCGAAGAAACCCCTATTCGGTAATTCTTTTCGACGAAATCGAGAAGGCTCATCCGGACGTGTTCAATGTGCTGCTCCAGCTTCTCGACGAGGGAAGGTTGACGGATTCGCAGGGACATACCGTTGATTTCAAGAACACGATAGTCATCATGACCTCAAACCTAGGAAGCGGTTTCCTCAAGGAGAGGGATGCTCTGGGCGAGGACGAGATATTCAAGAGGATGGTCGATTCCCTCAAGGAATTTTTCAGGCCCGAATTCTTGAATAGGGTCGATGAGATCGTCGTATTCCATTTTCTTAAGCGCGAGGATATTTCCAGGATCGTCGAAATTCAGATCGCAAGGTTGAATGAGAGGCTCAAGGATGAGGGCATAAAGCTGGATATATCTAAAAAGCTGCTCGAACATCTGGCCGAAGAAGGGTACGATCCGGATTTCGGAGCGAGACCGCTGAAAAGGCTGATTCAGAGGTCTATTCTCGATCCGCTCGCGAAACGTCTCATGGAAAACAATGTCCCGGAAGGAAGCACCTTGCTAGCCGATTGGAAGAGTGGGCTGGTATACTTCAAGAGTATTGAATAACGGCGCTTCGCTTCCAGGACAGGCCTTGAATTCTTATTTCCTTTCCGCTAGACGGGTTCCATTACAGGCTCCAGCAGTTCACGGTGCCCATTGAGCCACTTGTAATTGGAGTATACAGGGTTATCGGGATCCATCTCCCCGTCGTTCTCCAGTGCGTGAATCAATTCCATGATACCATTCGAGATCGAATATTCCGGCTCGAAATCGATCTCCTCTTTTATCCTGGAAAAATCGACCTTGTAATCCCTTTCATCGGTTATGCTTTTCTGCACCTCGACGGCGGTTCGGGGAAGGATGTTGTCGATCATTTTTCCTATCTCCATGATAGTCAGGTTCATTTTTTCTCCACCGGTGTTGAATATCTTCCCGGCGATCTTCTCCCGAGGCGCCTCCAATACTTTCATGAAAGCCCTTGCGGCGTCACCGACATGAAGGAGGGGTCTCCACTGGCTCCCCCCGAAAATCGTCATAGATCCCCTTTTCCATGCGTAGCCCGTGAGCGTATTGACAACGAGGTCGAACCTCGGCCTTCTGGAATAGCCGAAGAGAGTCGAAAGGCGCAAGATGCAGCAGGCCGGGGACAATCCTCCCCCGGTACCGGCCATGAGAAGCCTTTCGCTGGCAACCTTGCTTTCCGCGTATAGCGAAAGAGGTGCTAGAACCGTATCTTCTCCCAGCAATTCCCCTCCATTCTTCCCATACGTACTGCAGGTCGAAGCCTGGATGATTCTTTCCACACCGAGCCGCCCCGCCATTTCAGCCATCGAACCGACCGTTTCGACATTGATTTCCCATGTGGCACCGGGATTAATACGGCAGGCTTCATCCCCTACTATAGCAGCGAGATTTATCACGACATCTTTGCCCCTCATCACATCTTCGAGGAGCTGCTCGTCGCGGACGTCCCCCGTATAAATGGTCAGCTTTTCCGATCGGCCGAGACGGGCCAAGGGCTCTTCTCCGTAGAAGAACCTATCGAGAACGAAGACGTCATGGCCGGCTTCCATCAGCAACCTCGTGAGCGTAACCCCGAGATACCCGCCGCCGCCCAGGATAAGGACCTTTTTTGATCCGGAGTGTCTCTTTCCGTGCAGCAGGTTTATTGTCCGCTCGATGCCGGCAATGTCCTCGAGTGTTCTGAAAACTTCATCCCGTTCGTGAGTCATCGGCTATCCCCCAGTCTGTTTGATGAAAGGCGAGTCATTCAGGCTTGTTTCCGTTCTCATGGATCTTTCTCACGGCCGAAGCAATCCCCCTGATCCCGACTTCCTCCAGATCGGAATAGAGAGGCAGGGTAAGGACGTTGGCCGATAACCATTCCGTTACGTTCAGCTGTGTCTGCCGGTGCGGCAGGTTCACATAGGCGCTCTGCATATGAAGCGGCGGATAGAAATATTTCTTGCTCTGTATATTTTCTATCGAGAGGAGGGAATGCAGCTCATCCCTGGTCATCCCGAACTGTTCGGGATCGATCGCCACCGTGAAATCTTTCCAGGTGTGCCTGTTGCCTTCCGGAATTTCCTGAAACGTGATGCCGGGCAGGCCATGAAGCTCCTCCCTGTATAGATCCGCCAGCCTTCCTCGTTCAGCTATTTCGGAATCGACGAGACCTATGCCTTCCAGTATCATTGCGGCGTTGAATTCGGGCATCCTCGCATTCAATCCCGGCGCGGTGCAGTCGTAGCCGCCGGAGTGTCCGTAATTTCTGAGAGATCTGATCTCGCCGGCAAGCCCCTCGTCATTCGTTGCGAGGATACCTCCTTCCCCTCCCGTAAGCAGTTTCGTCGGGCTAAGGCTGAATATCTCCGCGGACCCGAATCCGCCAATACGCTTACCGTCGACCGAGCCGCCGAATCCGTGGGCGGCGTCGAAGATGAGGGGGACATTCAGTTCGCCCGCGAGTTCTTCGAGCGCGTTGACGGGGGACGGATTGCCGAATATATGGACGGCT
>CAZPAH010000051.1:0-18583 GCA_964584495.1 uncultured bacterium
CTCCCGTATACACATGCAAGGTGATAGAGGTTCGCCTTTTCCGGTACGTGAAGATGCTGGTGGTTTCCCTTTTCTTCGGCGTGGCGATCTATTTCGGAGCCTGGAGGATAGTGCATAACATGATCGAGCCCAGCTATCTCAGCATCGTGAAGCTGGGACTACCGGTTGCCGTCGTATTCCTGGGCCTGAATGCTTTTGTGCTGCTCAACCGCAACCAGAGAAGCTATTTCAAGATTCCCTTCTGAAAAGCCTCTTTACATTCCTCAGGGCCGGCATGACGTTGGATTCGTTGAATAGATCGATGGTGGCCTTTCGAGACCGGGGATTGGCCAGCACGAACCTGTCGAGTATGGAGTTTACCTTTCCGCCCCAGTCCTTCTTGTAGGCGTCGTCCCCGATTTGAAAATCGACGGCGTTGCATCTATCGACGTCGATAAGGTGCTTGAACGAAAACCAGTTCAGAACCGTTCCCGCGGAAGATTTCGAATAATCCTGCCTGTAGCATGATTTCAGGAAAAACACCCTTCGGCCGTACTTGATCATATAGTTCGCAGCCACCGGGATTTTACGCCCTCCGTCATCGGAGTTGCAGTAGAGGATGAAAAGCCGGAGCATTTCCTTCCCGGCCGTGTACTGGGCAAGCTTCTTGTGGAAGTTAGGGTCCAGCTCTTCGATCTTCCAGCTTCTCGAATAGATATCATTGTAATCTATCATCGCGGAATCGAGATCGGCGCCGCTGTCGGTGAAGAGCTTGACCTCGAACCCACCGAGCCGGTTCAACCTGTTTATCCCCTTCTTGATATTTTTCCGCCAGTTTCTCGTGAGGCTCTTGAAGTAGAGGTCTGAATTCTCCGCGGAGAAAAAATCGTTCGCCAGGTTCTCGTACAGCTCGACACTTCTGCTTCGCAGCTTCATAGTATTCGCCGTTCCCCTTAAAGCCACGAAGAAGGAATCGTTGCGGGCCATACCAGTAAAATCGAGCATCTGCCACTGCGAAGCCTCCTCTTCCGTCAGGAGAGACAGGAGACGGCCCGCGACTTCCTCTTCCATTCCCCGCAGGACAACGCATTCCCTCGATGGTGAATATATATTCCCGATGATCTCGAGGCTTTTCAACGGATAGAATCGATAATCGCGCTTGTTTATGCAGCATGGCGCTACCGCGATCAACCGTCCCCCGGATCTGAAAGTGATGATAAAAAGCTCCTCGGGAGGGAAACTGAAAAAATTCAGCGCGCTGAAGAACCAGTCGTAGCTTCTATAGAAATTGTTGTTGCCATTCTTCGCGTTCAATTCGTCCCAACCGCTTTTCAGCGTTTGAAACTTTTCGAGATCGCGAATAATTTCAACTTCCATATCATACCCGTGACGGTCGGTGAGACGCGGTTACTCGTCATGCACTTTATATAGAACCGTAGAATTGAAGTCAAGATATGTCATCCCCGGATCTCCGCTCAGGGCGCATCCCCCCGAGGCGCCTCCATCTTTAAGGCTTCCCTTATCGGGCAGAAGATCAATTGCTCGGAAAGGCAGAATTCAATGAAAGACCTTATCTTTTCGATGAAGATCCGCAGGTCGGTTTCATCCCTTACAAACTCGCTTTTGCCGGGAAGCAGGGATGTCGTATGGAACATCATGTTGAGGAAACCGAATCCCGCGCCGATAAAACTTTTTGAAGCCCGGATCATATCCGGGGCGGAGCATGTTTCAGGGGAGAGGAGCCGGATATTCAGGATGTTGAGCCGGTCGAGTAGACCAAGGAGGCGCAGCCGGGCGAGGGGCGAGCCTATTATCGTTTTTCTCAAGGATGCGCTTCTCCTGAAATTGCCCTGAAGAAAACCTATAGTGACGGGCACCTCGAGCAGCGGACCCGAGGGATCCTCCTCGAGGATATTCCCGGGAGAGAAACGGAAGCTTCCGGAGGGCGCGCGCGAGAAATCCGGCCCGTCATCGGCGGTCCAGTTCCAGAGCGGCATGACGGAGCTGTCGACAAGGTAGCCGAGGTCGCCGAGGCATGCCGCTACGTCGGAGCTGAATCCCCACCGCCCCGCCCTGAAACTGACGGGTTCCAGGTCGAAGCGCTCGACAATCGCTTCGTGCAGGGACGTTATCTTGTCATATACGAGCTGACGGGGAAGGTTGCTCAACATCGAATTGCGATTCGAGAGATTTTCCACGAACGGCGGAGTGTTCCACGGGTGGCAGTGCGCTCCTATCTCGCACCTGCCCGTTTCGTGGATCCCGGCGAGAATCCCGGACGCGACGGGGTCCTTCACGACCGGATAATTCACGAAGTAAGTGGGGACGACGCCGTAGCCGTCGAACAGCTCCTGAACCAGATGTATGCGGGAGATATTCTCGACTGGATTCTCGTCCCTGCTCCGGTTGTCCCAGGAATCCTCCTCGGTGTCGATTGTGATGAACACCCTGGATGTCATGATCCCTCTTTTCTCCCGCCGACGGCTCTTCGAAAAGGATTGATCTTTCGCGCAAGCGTCTTGAAGAAGATGCCGAAAAGAAGCCTCAGGCCCGGGATCGGATCGCTGCAGTCAATGATCGCATAGATATCATGACCCCGGAGCTGCCTGATCCACGATCCCCAGCTCATGCCTTTTTCCTTGCCGTAGAGCCTCATCCAGCTGAAGTCCCTGAACGGGTCGTACCAGGTTATGCCCGCCGGGTATTCTCTCCTAGGCTCTATATTGATGCCCTGGCTGTCGAGATAGTAGAAGTAGGGTAGATCCAGGCCGAAACGCGCCAGGTAACAGTCGTTGATGCCGATTCGGCAGTTGATCTCGATCACCTTATATTTGCCGTCCCTCGAGTCGAATTTGAAATCTATCCCGGCCGGTCCGCGGTAATCGAGACGGTGAAGCACCTCGTCCCCGTAGGCCAGCAGCTCCGGTTTGTGTATCGATTCGAGGAGGGTCTCCGGACCCATGCAGTCCGGAAGGGTCCTGATCTTGTTGCCGAGGAACGAGGTGACGATTCTCCCGTTGCGGTCCCTGTATCCGGCGTAATAATAGTGATTTTCACTGGGTCCCGGGATATATTCCTGGATTATCAGATCGGCCAGGGGACTCAGCAGGTCGACCCCGTGCACGAGGGTCTGCATATCGTCGACTATCGACACGAGTTGTCCTTCGCCGATGAATTTCTCCACCTCCGGGTGATTTTCCCAACTCATCTTGTAGTTGGGTTTGAAGATGCAGGGACAGCCGATGCCATCCAGGGCGGCAGGCGTAATGCCCCCCTTTTCAAGAAACAATGTCTTTGGATGATTGATATCGAGGGATGCCAGAGTCGCGGCCAACTGCCGCTTGCCCAGCAGGTTCGAAATCGTGCCGGGATTCGACATCGGAAAGAGAAGCCGTCCAGCGAGAGAATCGTGGTATTCCAGGAAAAACTGGAGGTGGAAGTCGGTGAGAGGTATGCACACCGCTCTGCCGCCGGATCTATCCGAGAATGACAGCAGGAAATCCTTCAGTTCTTCCCCCTCGAGAGGGGTCTTTATCCTTTTTATATAGCGTGAGCCGGCGGCGATGACATCCTTCTGCCTGTCTATTCCGAACACCGGAACGCCTTTTTCACGTAAACTTCTGGCTACATGCAGGCTCGAATAGTGCAGTCCCAGTATCATGAGCGGCGGTCTGTCCGTCATACGAGAAATATCCTTGCCAATGAGACGGTTAAACGGGTTCGACGATCGATATTTATACCAGAACGCCGTTGCGCGGCCAAGAGTTTTATCCGCCGCGCTCATGGGGTCAAATTGATTGACAGTGCGGAAAAAGGGAGTGATAATCAGCCACGATCGGGGATGATCGAGGCAAGTCCCGGTTGTCGGCATGGCGGTATTATCCTAAATCAGCTTTGTTGTTACCGAATTTTACATGGACATTGTGCTGCGGTGATTGTCTTTCTTTTCTGGATAGCCCTGTTTTTCGTTATTTACACCTATTTCCTGTACGCACTGATAATCATCGGTGCCGCGGGACTGAAGAGGGATACGCCGCCGCCCGGTGCCGATCCCGGCCCGCTTCCCTCGGTGACGATGATCATCGTTGTATTCAACGAAGAAAAGACGATAGGTAAAAAGCTTTCGAACTGCAGGGAACTGGATTACCCGCAGGAGCTGCTGACTATCTGCGTGGTCTCGGACGGTTCGACGGATTCAACCAACGGGATACTGCTGGGGGAAAAGGGGATAGTATATATCGAGGACGCGGAAAACCACGGCAAACCGCACCAGATCAATAAGGCGGTGAAACTTTCCGACAGCGAGGTGATCGTATTCTCCGACGTCAGGCAGATGTATCGCCCCGACGCCCTGCGCCACCTCGTCAGAAACTTTCAAGACCCGCGGGTCGGATGCGTGAGCGGGGAACTGGTGTTCTACTTGCCGGACGATCACACGGGCGGCAATATAGGTCTCTACTGGCGCTACGAAAAGGCCCTCAGGCGTGCCGAAAGCAGGGTCGATTCTACGCTAGGCGCCACCGGGGCCATATACGCGGTGAGAAGGGAGCTGATCGAGCCTATTCCCGATGACACGATCCTCGACGACGTGGAGATTCCTCTTCAGGCGGTGAGAAGAGGGTACCGGGCGGTATTCGAGCCGGAAGCGATAGCGTACGATAACGCCTCTTCGAGGATCGAAGAGGAATTTCGAAGAAAGGTCCGGACGCTGGCGGGGAATTTCCAGCTCTTCGCGCGGCACCTCTGGCTCTTGAACCCTTTCAAGAACCGGATTTTCTTTCAGTCGGTGTCGCACAAGCTTTTCCGGCTCCTCGTTCCCTACGCGCTGATCTTGGTATACGTGACATCCGTTATTATAGGGAGTCCTCTGTCGAGGCCCCTCTTCTGGATACAGACCGCCTGCTATCTCATCGGGCTGGTCTCCCTCGTAACAGGAGCAATGCGAAATAACAGGCTCGTGAATATCATTTCGCTCTTTCTTTCCCTGAACTCGGCTTCGGTGGTCGCATTATTCATGTTTATCTCCGGCAGGGCCAACGTCAGGTGGAGACGGTAGGAAGGGTTGGAATTCGATGCAGTTCCGTAAGTTCCTGATAATCAGCACGGTCGCGGCGATAGTCGTTTTCCTGTCGATGCTCCTGATGGTCTCGCTGCCGGCCGCACTGGTGGTGCTGCTGGGGCTTATCGTTGGAATAAGCGTATTCTTCAACCCTTTCACCGGGCTGGTGATTTACGTAGTTCTGCTTTATGTAAGGCCCCAGGACTTCATTCCATCGCTTGCGCCCATGCGGATAATGCTGAGCATGGCGGTCGTGGTCATCGGGTTCTTTCTCGTTCACAAGGTTTTTAACAGGGAGAAGATCGGAATATTCGCCACCCGCCAGCAGGTTCTAATGTTCATACTTTTGCTCATCATCCCGATCAGCGATCTGAGCAACTTCAGGCTGGGGGGGGCGTGGAAATCATTCAACGATTTCCTGACGGTCTACCTCGCCTTTGCCATCATCGTCATGATCACGGGGAAAAGGTACGCTGTGCTCTACTGGAGCATAATCTTCGCATCCCTGTTCATGGCGCTGAACGGGCTCATGCAGCACTTCAACGGGGCCGACCTTTTCGGGCAGGTCCCGATGAACGGCAGGATAAGATGGGTTGGTAATTTCGGAGATCCGAACGATTTCGCGCTGGTCCTTGTTACGGCTATGCCGATTCTGATTTTCCATATATTCGAACGAAGGCTCGGCGTTTTGAAGAGGTTGGGCCTATTGGCGATGCTGGCCGTTTTCGTCGTATCTGTTTACTATACAAGTTCCAGGGGAGGGTACCTGGCCCTGCTGGCGGTGATTGCCGGCTTTTCCTTCAAGAAATGGGGAATAATAAGGGGGGCGTTCATCACCGCCGTCCTAATCGCCTTGGGACTCTTCGCGGCTCCCGATCGTATGTCCAGCACGTCTATCTATGGAGCGTCGGAAAGCGGGAGGATCTATGCCTGGGTGGCGGGTTTGGTAATGCTTAAATCGCATCCCATACTCGGCGTGGGGATGCATAGGTTCACCGAATTTCACGTCAGGGCGGCCCACAGCGCCTATATAAAGTGCATGGCGGAACTCGGGATTGCCGGATACTTCGTGTGGCTGGCATTGATCTATACCAGTTTCAGGGATCTCATCAAAATCGAGAAGATATCGTCAGATTCGAACGTAATCCTCTTTTCGCGGATAACACAGGTCGCCATGATCGGGTTTCTGGTATCGGCCTTTTTTCTTTCGCAGACCTATAATCCGACGATCTACATCCTGTTCGCGATAGCCGCGCTGTTTTCCATGCAATTACGGGAGGAGTATGGTATAAATTTTCCCATCCTGAGCGGGAAAGAGATCCTCATGGTCATCGCCATCGAAGGGTTTTCGATATTATTGTTCAAGGTGTTGTCGATCGTGTACTGATTCGCTGGCCGGATGGGCGGCCCGACCGGGGCGGGCGTAAATGAAGAAGATATTTTTCGTCAATTATCTCATGTACCGGCCCAATCTGCCGAATATATCCTGCAAGTACGAGATGCTTTCCGATTTCTTTACGGGGGATATGGTCGCCATCTGCCCGAAGGAGAGCGACAACACGATGCTCGGTCGATTTCATTTTCACGCCATAAGGAAAACGAGCAGTCGTATCGTCAAGTATCTGGTATTCGTCTACTCGGTCCTGAAATACGGGATGCGGTCGAACAGAAAGCAAAAGATCGATTTCATCATCGCCTACGATCCGCTGCTCTGCGGAATCAGCTCGTATCTTCTCAAGAACCTGATCCGATCTAAACTGATAGTTGAAGTGAACGGGGATGTCGTGAATGCGGGGTTTCTCGGCGAGATTGGCCTTCTACAGAAGATCAAGAGGCGCCTGGTGATGGCCACGTCAAGGTTTATCCTCAACAGGGCCGACAGGATCAAGTACCTGACCGGCGAGATGGAACGCGCCTATTCTTCCATCACTAAAAACAGAAATCATGAGGTTTTCATCGATTTCGTTCCCACGCAGCTCTTCATGGATGCCGGTAACCGTTTCGACAGGTATGTGCTGTTTGTCGGGTATCCCTTTTACCTCAAGGGCGTGGACATACTGATAAAAGCGTTCAACATGATATCGGAAAGACACGAAGACTTCTCCCTGAGGATCATCGGGCATTGTCCCGATCCCGCTCCATATATGGAGCTGGCCGGGAATAACGAAAGGATATCCATCAGGAAAGCGGTCTATTACGATGACATCATTGATGAGTTCAAGAACTGCTATTGTTTCGTTCTTCCCTCGAGGAGCGAAGGGATGGGCCGGGTTCTTATAGAATCGATGGCTTCGGGAAAGCCGGCGATCGGGTCGAACGTGGGCGGTATCCCGTCGCTGATAATAGACGGTGAGAATGGGTTCCTTTTCGAAAAGGAGAGCACTCAGGATCTCGCAGAGAAGCTCGATATCATGCTGGGCAACGAAGCGCTTGTCCGGAAAATGGGCGAGAATGCGAGGGTCTTCGTCGAGAAAAATCTCTCCTCGGAAATCTACATTTCGAGGTTCAGGGATATGATAGATTCGATGGGATAAACGACGGAGAGGCCGAATTGACTTTTTAGCGGATTTAATCTATAATCAAGGGATTAACGGATATTTGAACTTCAAAATCGGGTTGTTTTGATCATGTGGAAAATTGAGAGCCGGTCAAAATATATCTTCGCGAAATGTTTTCTTTCCCTGTTCGGCTGGATCCGAGCGGGCTGGGTAAAGTCCTTTTTGAAAAGAGCGGAGAATATAGTCCTCTTCCACGAGGATATTTACGCGTGGAGGGCGAACCTGCTTCGGGAGATGGGGGCGAAGATAGGGGACGACTGTAAATTCTATTCGATCCAGGTCGACAGCGAGCCGGTGCTGCTCGAGATCGGAGACCATGTGGCCGTCGCCGACGGCGCCAGGTTCATCACCCACGACGGGGGTTTGTGGATATTCTGGGAAGATCACCCAGAAATCGATAATTACGGCAAGATCACGATAGGCAACAATGTATTTATCGGAATGGACGCCATTATACTTCCCAACTCGACGATAGGGGATAACTGCGTGATAGGTGCCGGCGCGGTGGTCAGGGGTAAAATTGCAGAGAATTCCGTCGTAATGGGAAATCCCGCTAGAGTCATAATGAAGACTTCCCTTTATAAAAAACTGATAATGTGCAGCAAGCACACACTTCCAACCGCCCTCATGCCAAAGGATAAGAAAGGACAGATGGAACGGAACAGGTTGATAGCCGAAGCGTTCAGTCTGGGGGAATCCGGCAAAAATGAAGCATAACATACTTTACTTTTCACATTACCCCTGGTCCGAAAAGGGATCGAGATATATCAACCTGGCATCCGCTCTTAATGACGATCCGAGGATCGCCGAACTTGTTTATATCAATCCGATCGAGTATCCGAACGGGCCGGGATCTCTGCTGGCGACGATGATCCGGGGAGGCAGGCCTCGAGAATTAAGGAAAAGCCCGATGAGGGTCTTCGGTATCGTCCCTCCGGTCTTTTTCAGGGACAGAATACCGGCGATGAGCAGGGTGTTCGACAGGTGGGCCGACGGCGTTCTGCAATCGCTTAGGTTCAGGAATCAATCCTGCCGTCCGGCGGCGGTTATCGTCGGGGCGTCGGATTTCAATCTGAAGGTAATGCGACACTTCAACGAGCGCGGCGTGACGACGGTTTTCGATTGGGCCGATCACTACGAGAAGCATGCCGCCCCGCCCGAAGTGCGGGAGAAGGTGGGGGGTATCTGCAGGGAACTGGCGGCGAACGCCGATATCGTTCTCTGTGTCAGCCCGATTGTCACGGAAATTGCCAGCAAATACAACGACAAGTCGTATCTTCTGCCGAATGCCGCATCGCTCGACATGATAGTGGAAGATGCCGAAGGCGTTGGGAGAGAGAAGGGCGATCGCCCTCCGGTGATCTGCTATTATGGCGTGATCAACCCTGTCAAGCTAGACTACCCGCTGATAAGGGAGGTCGCCGGGAGAAAACCTGACTGGCATTTTGTTTTTATAGGTCCCGAAAACGATCCTCTGGGCTCCAAGGAGAAGCTTCAGGAAGGGAATATTGAAATCCGCCGTCCCATGAACAAGAAGGAGCTAGGCGATTTTATCGCGGCGAATGCGGACGTCTGCATAGCCCCTTACAACATGAACGATGAAGCGGGAAAGGCAGGTTCGGCGGTGAAGCTGTACGAGACGATGGGATTCGGGCTCCCGTTCGTTTCGACCGACCTGTTCGATCCGCTCGACGCTTCCGATCTGATCGAGATAGTGAAAAATGCCGACGAAATGGTCGAGGCGATCGAAAATGAGCTGGCCGGAGATAACGCGGAGAAGAGAAAAGCGAGAATCGAGTTTGCGAGGGCCAACACCTGGAACAGGAGAAGCGAACGGTTGATTGGATTGCTGGAATGAAAGTCTGCATCTTTTTCTCAATATTTCCTCCGAGATTCGGCGGGGGAACGATTCAGGGGATCGAGCTGGCGAAGGCTCTCCTAGCGAGGGGAGTGGACGTATTCTTCGTTGCCCTGACCAATGATGCGGGGCAAAAGAGTAAAGACGAGTATGAGGGAATAGAGGTACATTATATCTACGTAAAGAACCTGGATCGCCTGATAGAAGGAAAATCCTCCCTCTCCGAAAAACTGGTTCTCAATCTCAAGCTGTTCGCGAAATTCTTCGCGCTCAGGAAGAAATACTCGATAATTCATATCCTTACGATGGTCTATCCTTATACATCCTTGAGCCTTCTGGCGAGATTGCTGGGCAAGAGGATCATCGCCAAGACATCGATGCTGCAGGAGGTCTACTTCAGGGATACCGGAAGGATATTCGGCAGGATCAACAAGTCCTGCGCCGACAGGATGCACAGGCTCATTACCATAAGCAGCATGATTCAGGACGCGCTGATGAAAGAAGGGTTCGACGAGTCTCGGGTTCTCTTTATTCCGAACGGCGTCGATACGGGAAGATTCACCCCACTTCCCCCCGGGGAAAAAGAGGGATTGAAAAACCGTCTTGATCTGGGCGGCGGAAGCGTCGTCTCTTTCGTGGGCGGTATCACATACAGAAAAGGCATAGACAGGCTAGTCTCGATCTGGCCGGAAATCGTGAATAGGTATCCGGCCAACCGCCTGGTTCTCGTCGGGCCGAGATCGGAAAGCGAGGGAGTGGCCGGAGACAGGTTCTGTCTCGAAGAGGTTCAGGGGATGATAGACGCGCTTAAGCTGGGCGATTACATCCGGTTCACGGGCAAAGTGGGCAATGTGGTGGAGTATCTCCAGGTTTCCGATCTGTTCGTGTTTCCCTCCACGATGGAGGGGATGCCCAACGTCATCCTTGAAGCCATGTCGTGCGGAGTTCCCGCCGTATCTTACAGGGTAAGCGGAGTGGACGATATCATGGAAGACGGACAGTCGGGACGCATTATAGAACCCGGAGACGAGCGGGCGTTTCTCGCCGCCGTTATGGAGCTTCTCGGCGATGAGGAGAAGAGGAAGTATCTTTCCTCGAAGGCGAGGGAGAGGATCGTCTCCCGGTTCTCGCTGGAAAGCATAGCCGACCGGTATATTCAAGTTTACAATTCTATTACGTAGGAATAGAGGACAGGCCGCTGCCAAGATCGCTCAGAATTGACCTTTCAGGAAAGGATTCGATCTTTTCTCCTCTCCGATATAGGTCATCGGCCCGTGGCCGCAGTAGACCGCCGTATCGTCGGGAAGGGTGAACAGCTTTTCCCTAACCGAGCGAAGGAGGGTTTCGAGGTCCCCGCCGAAGAAGTCCGTCCTTCCGATCGAGCGGGCGAATAGGGTGTCTCCGGCGAAAACCAGGCCGTCCCCGTCGAATAATATCGAGATTCCCCCGCGCGTGTGCCCCGGCGTGTGGAGAACCTTTCCCGATGCCATGCCGAAATCGACCGTATCCCCGCCGGCGAGGAGGGTCTCTACGTCCGGGCATTCGACATGGCCCAGCCCCCAGAATGGAGCCTCCTCGACGGAGCGTTTCATCGTGGGGATATCCTCGCCGTGAAGGGCGATCCCGATTCCGTACTTGCGGATCAGGTCGGGGGCGCCCGCCATATGGTCGCTGTGGCCGTGTGTGAGAACGATCTTCACGGGAGTAACGGATATCTCCTCGATTATTTTCGATATCCTGTCGGCGTCGCCCCCCGGATCGATGATGATCGCCTCCAAGGTCTCCGTACACGAGACGATGTAGCAGTTCGTGGCGAGAGGGCCCACGACTATCTCGTCTATCTTTATTCCGCCGTTACCGTTCATGTTCTCCAGGCGAGGTTCCTCCAGGGCACCACAGCGCCCCGGTAGGACATACAATGGCCGCCTGCCCGCAGGGGCGGCATCGCTCGGGGATGAGCACGAGAGTCAGTCCCTCGATGATGAGCGCTTCACTCGGGCAGACGGCACAACACGCTCCGCAGACTACGCACCTTCCGCGGTCAATCTTTACATCGTTTCCCCGTCTACTATTTCCTTCCATACGCAGTATAACCTATTGACGATTTTTTTTCAATCCCGCGAGCGACGCCAGCACACGAAATATCAGCGATGGCTTGGACTGCAGCAGGATCATGAGGAACCTTCCCGCCTTGAGGCCGGTGCCGTCGAAGAGCCCCTTTTGTCCTCTCATCCTTTCCAGGACGGCGTTCATCTCGCCGTCCTCCATCGAGTACAGCACACGGGCGGCGTGGTAGAACAGCTCGTTCGTCCTGCCTACGCTCTTCTTCCAGTTCTTCGTATAAGAGGCTAGGGCGCGCGCCGAAGGGCCGCCCGATCCGATCGAGCCGATTATCGCATCGGCTGCCATGTCGGCCCCCTCCAACGCGTTAATAATTCCTCCTCCGGAAAACGGGTTGTTCTGGTTGGCCGCCTCTCCGACCGCCAGGAACCCACCGGTCGACAGCGATGGAAGTCCCCTTGCGACTACGGAGCCGCCAGCGATGAATCTCCTTCGCCCGGCCCCCGGACAGCGGTTTTCGAGGAATCTTTCGAGATAGAGCCGGGCGTTGGTCCTGCCGGCCATCGCCGGGTTGATTCCCAGCCCGGCGTTCGCCATTCCCTCTCCCTTGGGAAAGACCCAGGCGTACCCTCCCGGGGCGATCCTGCTTCCGAGGTGAAATTCGATATGCCTCTTCGAAGTATCGACCCCCTCGACGAGTTCCTGAGCGCACGACATGACCTCTTCGGGCCTGTAGCTCCTTTTCAGGCCGGCCCAGCGCGGCGAGAGCGATTCGACCCCGTCGGCGCCGACCGTCACTGACGCCGTGACCTCGTATGCGGAGCCGGAGGCGAGATCCGTGGCCTTGAGGCCTAAGACATGCCCGTTTTCCCACTTGAGACCGGTCGCCTGGTGGCCGGTCCTTATGACGGCTCCGTTCCTTTGGGCGATACCGGCCAGTTTTTGGTCGAACAGTTCCCTGTCGACGATGAATCCTATCGAGGGAATATCCACCTCGAACCTCTCGCCGCCGGGAGACACTATTACAAAGCCGTTTACGACCGAGGAGATAAGCGATTCGTCCAGTTCGAGATAGCGCTCGACATCCTTCCTGGGACCGACCGCTTCGGCGCAGCGGACCGGGTAGCCGATCGTATCTCTTTTTTCCAGGAGCAGTGTGGAGAGCCCCGCGGCGGAGGTTCGTGCGGCGGTCCGCGATCCGGCCGGTCCACCGCCGATTACAACAACATCGAACTGTTCAGGCTTCATTAGAAATAGTAATAATAATTCAGTGACAGGGTGAATCCTTGGTAGTTAATATCGAAGTTGCCGTCATGTATGTAGAACTTACTCTGGGACATATGGTAGCGGCCTTCCATGCCGGCGGCTTGATGATTGGTGAGATAGTAGATCATCCCGAATTCGCCGTGAAGTCCCGCTTCCAGGCTGTTGCGGGAGACCGTCTGGTCGGCCGGGCTGAAAGCCGTTCCGTCCGATTGGACACGGTGTGTTTCGAGCCTCGCCATTGGAAGGACGGCGCAGAATCCTCCCGCGAAGTAGGGAGACATCGCGTGGACCTGCGGGGGAACCATGAAATAGGAAAATCCTACGTCGAGTGAAAAAAGATAGACTTTGAAAGTTCTTTCTATATCCAGATCGTAAGGAGGCTCCGACACCGTGACGTAGTTTCCGAGACTTTCCGCTTTGAGGTATGAAAGTGATAATGCCGTTGTAAGGTAATGGTTCGGCGTGATCCTTCTCTGGTATCCGATACGGGCGAAGGGGGATGTGGAGACCGTTTCGAAATTGTCGTATCCGCTTCTTTCCTTTGCCCAGTTGTCGAGATGCTCGGTCAGATAGTCGGCGTTAGGACCGTCGACGAATCCGACGCTTACATTGAAATTATTTATAGGTATCGGTCCGAAGAATTTCTTCTGCTTGAAAAGGGGCGGTTCCGCAGTCGCCTGCGTTGCCCCGAGAACAACCAGGAGGGCCGCCGCAATGAAGGAGGATCTGTTCATTTGAGCTCCTATCTTTTACACGAAGAAACCATTACGTAAGCAGCAACTAAAATTTAACTACAAGGGCCTGTAAAGTCAAATACAACGGACTCAGTCGTTCGGCACGAGGCAGAGGAACTTCACGGAGGCGTCTCCCGTGTTTTTGAAACTGTGTTCTTTTCCCGGAGGAACGAATATGAAATCGCCTGCGGAAAAAGGTCTTTCCTTTCCCTCGTAGACGAGCCTGCCCTCTCCTTCCAGAATATAGACCTCGTGTTCCCAATTATGCTCGTGGAGGGGGGAGTGGCCGCCGGGTCCGAGATCGAAAAGCCTCATCGCGAAATTAGGCGCCCCGTCCTTTTTCGAGATAAGCCAGCGTATAGTAACGCTTTTCGCGTCGTCCATCTCGACCTTCTGTTCCTCGACATCGAGAGCTTTCATCATTTTGAGTTCAGCCATTTCAACCTCCGCGATTAATGCCTAATGGCTGGTATTGTAAGCGAAACGCGGGTAGAACAACAAGGCGTTTTCCCAACAGGGTTGCGGTGATAAGGGTTTTGAGCGTCCAGGGGTTGCCAGTTTCCGAGAGCGGCCGATACCGGCCGACGATACCACCATTGACAGAACGCTGTTCCTGCCCTAAAATAGCACTCCGGCAGGGAATTCGGATATGTGAACACAGCCAAATGGATCCCAGGCTCGGCGCGGAGGGAATCATATAGATGTTAAAATATCATCATAGGCAGTTTGGAACCGTTGTTGTCGTTATAGGCGGATTGACCTTGATCCTGCTGCTTTCACTTCTTGTATTCGTCGAAGCTAATCCGATCGGAATAGCGGTGTTGATCCTCGTCGCCGTATGCCTGGCTCTTTTCCCGACCCTGACGGTCGATGTGACCGCCGAGGAGATACTGATATATTTCGGGCCCGGCCTGATCAGAAAGAGATTCTCCCTGGACTCGATCAAGAGTGCGCGAAAGGTGCGGAACAAATGGTATTTCGGCTGGGGAATACGCATAGCGCCCCATTGCTGGTTGTACAACGTGTCCGGATTGGATTCGGTGGAAATCGAGCTGGAAAACGGCAGAAGGTACCGTATCGGAACGGACGAGCCGGATGTATTGCTCGAGGAAATCGAGAAAACGATAGGCGGCGGCTGATTCCGGCTTCACGATTCCGGCCGTCACGTCTCAAGTCCTGCCTATCCTTAACTTAAAAGGAGGTAGAATGATGTCCATCGATTTGTTACGCCTGTTTTTTCTCTGGTGTTCGATAATAAACATCGGTCTTCTGGTTATCGCATTCGTGTTTTTCAAGGTGGCGCATCGATGGATCTACGCGATCCACGGAGGGTGGTACCGGCTCACTGAAGAGCAGTTCAACCAGGCGATCTACCAGATGATGATTCTCTACAAGATCTGCCTTATCGTATTCAATATTGTGCCGTATATAGCCCTCAGGATTATTTCTTAGACCGGTTGGTGTTTCTTCGCCCCCGTCATGAGTGAATCACGGCCCGGATGCGTCGAGAGTGAAGGAGAAAATGGCAAGCACTAGGATATGTCACGAGCGGTCTTACAGTAGAAGATATCCAGGAAGCTTCGTCCATCGCGCGAGATTGAGCGCGTTTATCGATATCCTTTGGAGGCATCTGAATGGGGATGTCGCAACTTGGGCCGATTTCGGCTGTTCCAACGGATTCATCATTGAAAGCGTCGTAAAGACGGGTCGTCTGAACTACCAATCGCTCGTCGGGCTGGATCATTCCCAGCCGCTTCTGGAAGAAGCCAGGCGGAAGAAGATACCCAAAACGGTCTTCGAATACTATGACCTTAACGGCGATCCATCGCCGGCGATGAACCGCCGACTAGTAACCTGCCTTGAGACGCTCGAGCACATTAAAGACTACCGCCGAGGATTCAGGCATCTATACCACCACCTTGCCGAGGATGGTATGCTCGTGATCACGGTTCCCAATGAGACCCGTATTCCGGGGCTACTCAAGTATTTCGGGCGGTACCTGGCGAGAAGGAATCCGTACGAAGATTTCTTCGACGATAAGAGCAGGCTCGATTATATTTTAAGCGTAGCGGCCGGGCGGGATATCGAACGATTCAGGGATTCCGGCCGCAGCGGGCATGGTCCCCATCTCGGTTTCGATTATCGGCGGTTGGAACAATTCATCGAGGATGAATACGAGCGGAACGGACTGCTTGTGCCGCTCGAGAGGCGAAAGATCTTGCTGGGCATGAACGTGATCCTTGCATATCGGAAACCGAGGGGGAGAAACGGACATGACTGGGATAAAAACGATACGGAACCCGGAGGTGAAATATGAAAAGAATCATTTCGACGCTGTTCATAGTTATAGCGTTTTCAACGGCATCCAGGGCTTTCCCCTTGAACTCGTGGGGTTTGCGCGGCGGCTATACTTCTTCGAGCCAGGTATGGGAGCACGATTGGATCACCGAAGAGGAAAGCTCGTGGAGATCCGGATTCCATGTCGGGCTATTCACTGAGTGGTTCGATTATAATAATTTCAGCCTTTCGGCAGGCATGAGCTACGAGCAGAAAGGTATGGGATACGAAACCTACGGAGGATGGACCGAACCTCCCCTGGAAAAGCAGACCTTCTACTCTCTTTATCATTACCTCTCTATTCCTGTTCTGGCGAAGTACCGCCTTGATATGACCCCGGTGTCGCCATATCTCCTTGCGGGCCCCAGGCTGGACATATTCCTGGGATATTCGAAGGATGAGGATCATTTTACTTGGGGCCTGGAGGATGATTTCAAGGACCTGATTCTGGGTATGTCGTTCGGCTTGGGATTGGAGAGCACAACTCTTCTCAATAGAACGATAATGATCGAGTTCGTTTACAATTACGATCCATTTTGGTTGTACGAGTTCACCAATATCCAGACGGGTAATGAATCGAGAGTGAAGAACGAGTCGTACAACGTATCCATAGGAATTGGTTTTTAGATGCCCGTTCCCCTAGATTTCATTCAGTTCCCTATGCCTTCCCATAATTGTGCATAGTTCTTGCAATCCCAATTCCAGATAGCTCCGGCGAGCAAGGGGTGTAACAGTAACACAATGAAAACACGTGTGATATGGCGTTCGATCTTGCCGCTTTCCGGAAGTATCGAGATGCGATTATTGCAGTTTAGCATGCTATAACTGCTGATATGAGTAATTTGTAGTAGAAATCCTTAGCGAGACGAAGCGAAATGTGCGCATCGGTCGGTAAAAAAAGGCTGAAGTATCTGGTCGGGCTATGTTTCGTGTTGAACTTTGCGGTGTTCGGCGTTTCGACGGGAGCCGCCGTATCCGCCGCTGTCTCAGATCTGAGAATTCAGGAGATAGTCTGTCCGTTTGATACCCTTGCAATAACGCAGAATGATGTTCCCGTGACGGTCAGAGTAAAAAACCAGTCCGACACGGAGATAATCGTTCAATATCTGTCATTGAACTTTACTTATGCTTCAACGGGAGATAGAAATCCCGATTACCTGGCGACGGATGTAGCCGGGGCCGATTACACGCTTTCACCTGATGAAATCGGTGTTTTCCAGTTCGAAGTGGATGTGCTTTCAGGGGTTCTTACCGATGAAAGCATCTCTGTCGAGGCATTCGTCGTCGGAGAGAGACAGGATAACCTTGAATCCGTGTCCGCCGAGAGCGAATACGAGCTGTACACCATGGACCGTTTTGACACGGCTTCTTTCAGCAACAACGACGGGACTTACGGCTGGGAGGACAGCTGGATAGAGGTCGGCGAATCGGACGGGCCCGGTGAGGGAAACGTCCGTGTCATCGAGGACTCATCGAGCGTCTCGATCGGGAATCTAAATCCCTATACTGAAGCGGGGCTCCACAGACGCGCCGATCTCAGCGAGGCGGACAGGGCCGAATTAAAATTCATGTGGCGCCGTGATCCGAATGAAGGTTTTGATGGAAGCTTCCTGGTCCAGGTATCGAAGAACGGGATAGGCGGCTGGACGACTCTCATGACGATGGGCAGCGGGGCGGATGAGAATTACCGGCAGGAGACGATTGATATAACCGATAATATTTCAGATAGCACGACGATCCGCTTTTCGACGGAAGGCGTCTGCTCTGGATTCATGTCTATCGATGACGCGAGCATAGTCTTCGACACTCCGTTGAGCGTTCACCGGTGGACGGTTGTTCCCGAGGCCGTATTGCTGTATGCGGCCCTTTTCGACACAAGGCGGACACAGGACAGGTCGGATGACAGCCTGATCGTGGTGACCGATCCGGAAGTCGTAATTCTCGGGAATATCCAATATCTAAACGGGGGGCGGCCTCTGACCGATATCCCGTTCGAGCAAGAAAATCTCTATAGGCTCGTTATTCAATTCAGCCCATCGTTCGACTGGGAGTGGCAGCTCAATGAGAGGGAGAAGGGCTATCTGTCGCACACCGATCTTTCCCGTGGATTCGGCCGGTTGTCGGCGCCCAACTCCGGCCTCAAGGAGTTCCTGCTATCCGAATCGATGATACCGGATCAGGAATTGGATCCGGCGGATTACCTGGTGGGCGCCACGGACAAATCAGATCCCGCCGTCCCATGGTCGATGGATACCGATCCCTGGTCCGATCCGAAAGTCGATTCGGACAAGCTGGACGAATTCGGCACCGTTGTCGAGGCTTTGGAGCCTCCCAGGTGGATCGTCGATTGCCGTGATGGAGGCAAGAACTGGGAAGTAACCGGCAAGTGCGAAAAGAACCGGTATTATTTCCACGAGCTCTGGTTCCAACCCGACCTTGATTGGGCCGACGGCGATACGGCGGATATATTTATCCACCTGGACGGAAAAGATTTCGATCAGAACCTCGAGCAGGTCCATCTCCTGTTCAACATGATTGACGATGATGTAGAGGGACCGAGTATCTCCGATTATTCGCCGGAGATATTGGGCGAAGGAAGATACGAATACATCACCTGCCTCATCTCGGATCCCAGCGGCATCTATGACGACGGGTCCGGCGTCGGCGGCCAGGGGGTTTATCTTCTCTGGGATATCGATGGCAGTCTCGAGGATGATTACAACGAGGTTCG
>CAZPAH010000052.1:0-18574 GCA_964584495.1 uncultured bacterium
CAGTAAACCCGGATGAAATTCCTCCCACTCTCGGCCCCCGCCACGACAAATACCGACTCGACCCGCAACCCCGATTCCCTGGTAGCCTCCTGGCCGTCGCCGCTTATCACGGTAACATCCCACAGCCCCTCGACCAGCAGATCCTCCCTGAAGAACGCCCTGATGCGGTTCTCTCCCAGCCAGTAGCAGCTATCCGCGTACAGTTCGGTGCCGTTCATGGAGAGACGGCAGTCTGCCCCGTACATGAAATTCGAGCCTGTGATCTCGAGAACGAATTCGCCGCCGATCTTTACGAGCGTATCGGGAAGGACGGAGGTTATCCCGGGATGCCAGACGCCCCCTCGGAAGCGCGCGGACGAGGACGTTATCGAGGTGATCAGCACCGGTGTGACCTCTCCCCCGTTGCTCCTGCTGGAGGGATTCGTCGTCGCGGTGAAGGACGTGTTGCCGGAGCTGCCCGGAAAAGGATCTCCGGCGTCGCCCGAGTTCCCTCCCGAGTACGTCGGTAGAAGAAGGTTCCGGTATCCGTCCGCCTCCTGCACCACCACCCCCCTTGCCTGAACGTTACTGTATCCTCCCGTGTTCCCGAGGTCCGAATAGGCGGTGCTGTTCTCGGCATGGTACACGATCAGCCCCTCACCGTTGAGGTAGCGGTCGAACCCCTCCCTCTCCCTGTGCTCCACCAGGAAATACTCGGCCGGTTCGTTGTCGGGCCTCCATCCGCCGGCATCCTCCTGGAAATCGCAGAAATAATCGATCCCTCCCCCAGTGACGGCGATATTGTCTATGTTGAGTGTCCATCCGGCGGGCGAATCGAACCTTCCATCCTCGTCGCTCACGTTGAAATCCGATCTGAAAAGAAACCGCACGGTAAATTCTCCGGGTGATCCGTGCAGGTATTGACCGAGATCGATCGACTCGTTGAGGCCGGGCACCAGCCCCGTGTAGACCGCAGCCGTATCGCTGCCCCACCGTGATTCGATAATCGTGTAGACGAAATCGTATCCCTCCTCGATATCCAGGGAGATCCCGTACTGTAGGAGGCACGGGGTCGACCCGTCGGTCTGAAAGTCGCGGATCATCGATTCGTTCCAGTCGTTGCCGTAACCCGCTCCGTCCGGCCATCCCCTGCCGGACGCTTCGGCCTCGTCATACTGGCATATCATCGCGTACTCGCTGCCGGCAATATAATCGGTCCTGCGGAAACGCCTCGTGGGAAGCGGAATCCGAACCACCGAATGGCTCTCTATCACTGGCTCGAGATCGACCGCCGTTTCGCGCCAGTCGATCTCGAGGGCATCGACCCATCCGAGCTGATCCTTGGACCATCCGCATGGATGGGCGGGGGAGCTTGGAGTGTTCCAGTTACCGTTGCCCATCAGTCCCCAGTGCCCGATACCGCTGCCGCCTCCGTTCGAGTCGTAGAGATCCGGAAGACCCAGCGTATGGCCCATCTCGTGGCAGAAGACACCTATCTCGATCATACCGGAACCGCAGGAGCGGGACGGCGCTATGATGTAATCCTCTATCTTGATAAAACCGCCACCGGCCGCCGGATCGTTCGTAGAAAGGGGGTCGCCGTCCTCGTTCCAGAAGCTGTAGCTCCAGGAATGGGACCACATGTGGAGCCCCCCCGAGCATTCGGCGCCCTGCGTGGCATGCACCACTACAAGGACATCGACAAACCCGTCGTCGTCACCCGAGTTGGGTATTCCGTCGGGTCCGTCGTTATCGAATTCTCCGAAGTCGACACCCCCGTCGAGAGCCTCGACGATCTCCTCGATCATTACCCCGGTTCTGGATACTCCCGGTACGAGACCCATAGCCAATCCGCCGGTATAATAATCTTCCGTGCCCGGAAGCTGAATCCGGTCGAACACGGTGCCGGAGACCGCGAATCTGCCCGAGGAGGCCTCGTCGAAATAATCGCTCATCGTTCCGGGCGACCACGGCCCGTCAAACAGCTCTCTCTGGAGATTTGAGATGGAGAAGTCCGGCTCGGGGCTGTCGCTGTACAGCGATGTCACCACCGGCAGGTATAAAGTTCCGGATACTAGAAGATCGGAAGCCGCGACTCCCTGCGGACCGGCCGGCGCCCCGACGCGTCCCATATTCACCGACCCCCTGCCGGTCCAGATATTCCTCGCCGTAAAGGCCCCCTTGTACCTTTTTTTCGATTCGCGGAAACCGCCCGGCATCGGCCCCCCGTCTCTCGGCGAAACGGCATGGGCCCGATCGGGACATGACTGGGAGAGAACAAGCGCAAGGAAAACCGGCAGGAGCAATCTGCATCCGGTTTTTATCCCCGGCTGGTTGAGCTTTCTCAAAATCGCACCATGAATCATTTTTCCGGATTGACCACGGCTTTGTATGCGGATGCCCTGATCCTCGGAAAATCTTCCTTGCATTCGGCCACGCCGATGAAATTACCGTCATTAGAGGCCATCAGGGAGAACTCGGCGTTCTTCAGCGTCTTCGTCGTCCTGAAGATGAAGGTATGCAGCAGGAATTTGGGGCCCGAGGGACACGGCTGGAACGTCTCGCTTATCCCGTTCTCGATGAATCCCATCGACATAACCCTGTCCGTGTTGTACTTGTCGATCTCGATTTCGACCCCCTCCGGAAGCACGAGCCTCCACTCGACCGACGCGATCTGCATAATTTCCGGGAACTGGAGATAGAGGTAGCCGGTAAACTCCTTCTGGTCCTTCTTCAGGGTGATCGTCCTCTCGGTGCCCTCCTCGTTGAAGAAGAGTCCGAAGCTGACATCCTGCGCTACGTAGGAAATCGGTTTTTCCTCGGCTTTCTCTTCGGTCGCTTTCTCCTTCTTGGAGCAGGATAGAATGAGGGCGGTACAGGCGATAGGGATGAGAACGGCCTTGGGCCACCTTCTGGAAACCATGGTACACCTCCACATTAAAATGTATAATTCACGCCGAAACCTCAAGGTACTTCGATAATCGAAATAATATACGGATACCAATCAATTTACAAACGATTTCGATGATATTCCATTTGACCGCAGGTTTTTCATCGCCTAGTATTAACTGATCTTGAAGTACCTGCAACGTCAAGGGATCTTACGAGTCGTCCCACGTGGAGGAACCGATTTGAAATCAAAAAAGAAGAAATTCGACGTGCTCGCCGAAAAGCGCGATCAAGCGCTTATGGGAGGCGGAAGACCGAGAATCGAGAAGATACATGAATCAGGCAGGCTTACGGCCAGGGAGCGGATACACCTGCTGTTCGACGAGGGCACTTTCCAGGAGATGGGTGTCTTCGTCACCCATAGATCGACCTGGCCCGGGATGTCCGACAAGAAGCTCGTAGGGGACGGCGTGGTTTGCGGCCAGGGGCTTGTAAATGGAAGAACCACATTTGGTTTTGCGCAGGACTTCACGGTTTTTGGAGGCTCTTTGAGCGAGTCGAACGCCGGCAAGATAATAAGGCTTCAGGATATGGCCCTCGAGAACGGCGCCCCCATCGTCGGAATATCCGACAGCGGCGGGGCCCGGATACAGGAGGGGGTCGCCTCGCTCGCCGGGTACGCCTCCATTTTCCTGAGGAATACCCTCTCATCGGGTGTCATACCGCAGATCTCGGCCATAATGGGTCCCAGCGCGGGAGGAGCGGTCTACTCGCCCGCCCTTACTGATTTCATACTGATGGTGGATAAAACAAGCCATATGTTCATCACCGGGCCGAACGTCATCAAGAAGGTGACCCACGAGAATGTCACGCAGGAGGAGCTCGGCGGCGCATTGACGCACAACACGAAGAGCGGCGTTGCCCACTTCATGGCGGGCGACGACGAGGAATGCATCGAGATGATCAAGACTCTGCTTTCGTACATCCCTCAGAACAACCTGGAAGATCCGCCGTACCTGCCCCCTTCCGACGATCCTGGCCGGAGGGAACAGTCGCTCAACGAGATCGTTCCCGACGACTCGAGGGCTCCCTACGATATAAAAGACGTGATTCACCTCATAGTCGACGACGGAGAGTTCTTCGAGGTTCAGAAGCTCCACAGTCTCAATATCGTCGTGGGGTTCTCGAGGCTCAACGGGCACGTCGTCGGGATCGTGGCAAATCAGCCGAACCATCTCGCCGGCGTCCTCGATATCGAGAGCTCGATCAAGGGTGCCCGCTTCGTGCGTTTCTGCGACGCGTTCAACATACCGCTCCTTACTTTCGAGGATGTTCCCGGTTTTCTGCCGGGCACCGATCAGGAATGGAACGGGATCATCAAGCACGGCGCCAAGCTCATCTTCGCATACTGCGAAGCCACCGTCCCCAAGATGACGGTCGTCACGAGAAAGGCCTACGGCGGCGCGTACTGCGTTATGTCCAGCAAGCATATCAGGTCCGACTACAACATCGCCTGGCCGACCGCCGAGCTGGCCGTCATGGGGGCAGAAGGCGCCGCGAACATCCTCTACAGAAAAGAGATCAAGGCTTCGAAGAATCCCGATAAGGAGAGGCAGAAACGGATCGACGAGTACGGTGACGCCTTCGAGAATCCATATGTGGCCGCCGGCCTAGGTTATCTTGACGACGTCATCATGCCCGAGACCACGAGGCCGATGATCATCTTCGCCCTGGAGACCCTGCTGAACAAGAGGCAGCAGCTTCCGCCCAAGAAGCACGGCAACATTCCCCTGTAGATACTGGAGGTCACGATGCCGGAGGACAGCAATCTTTCGGGTCCGATAGCCGAGTGGTACGAGAAGATCTACCGCCCCTTCAAGGAAAAGGGCGGCGAGCGGAAGGATCGTTTCGCGACAACGTCGCAGATCGAGATCAAGCCGGTGTACACGCGGTCCGACGCCCCGCCGGATAAGGACCCCGAGAAACTGGGATTACCGGGCTCACCCCCATTTACCAGGGGCATCTACCCGACGATGTACCGCGGCAGGCTCTGGACAATGAGACAGTATGCCGGTTTCGGCTCGGCCCAGGAAACGAACGAACGCTTCCGGTACCTTTTGGACCAGGGGCAGACGGGCCTTTCCGTCGCCTTCGACCTGCCCACGCAGATGGGATACGATTCGGATCACAGGATGGCCCAGGGAGAGGTCGGCAGGGTCGGTGTCGCCATCGACACCCTCGACGATTTCAAGACGCTTATGAGCGGCATACCTCTCGACAGGGTGAGCACGTCGATGACGATCAACGCGACGGCTGCGATACTGCTAGCAATGTACGCGGCGCTGGCCATGGAGGAGGGAGTGCCGCTCGACAGGATATCGGGAACGGTTCAGAACGATATCCTGAAAGAGTACTACGCCAGGGGAACCTATATATATCCCCCCGCCCCATCGATGAGGATAATAACCGATATCTTTTCCTGGTGCCGTCAGAACGCTCCAAGGTGGAACACGATCAGCATAAGCGGCTACCACATACGCGAGGCGGGATCCACCGCCGTCCAGGAGATAGCCTTCACCCTCGCCGACGCCGTCGAATATATCAAGGCGGCGGTCAATGCCGGGCTGAACATCGACGAATTCGCCCCGAGACTCTCGTTCTTCTTCTGCGTCCACAACAATATTTTCGAGGAAGTCGCAAAATTCAGGGCGGCAAGACGCATATACGCCAACCTTATGAAGGAACGTTTCGGGGCGGCGAAAACAAAATCGTGCCTGCTGCGCTTCCACACCCAGACGGCCGGCTGCTCGCTGACCGCCCAGCAGGTGGAGAACAATGTCATAAGGGTCGCCATGCAGACCCTCGCGGCGGTTCTGGGAGGCACGCAGTCCCTCCATACCAACTCGAAGGATGAGGCCCTGAGCCTGCCCTCCCGGGAGTCGGCCCTCACGGCGCTGAGGACCCAGCAGATCATCGCAGAGGAATCGGGGGCGTGCGAGACTATCGATCCCCTGGGCGGCAGCTATTTTATCGAGAAGATGACCGACGAGATCGAGGAGAAGGTGCTCGAGTTGATGACCAGGATAGAGGAGACGGGAGGCATGATCAAGGCGATCGAGAACCGGCTTCCCCAGAAGGAGATCGAAAGAAGCGCATACAGTTACCAGAAAAACGTCGAATCGGGTGAAATCGTGGTGGTGGGGGTCAACAAGTATACCGGCGAGGGCGGTATGCGGCAGGATGGATTCAGGATCGATCCCCTTATCGAGAAACGGCACGTCGAGCGCCTGGCGGGCTTCAAGAAGGGACGTGACCGGGGCCGCGTATCAAAACTCCTTTCGGGCGTCGAGGAAACCTCGCGGAGCGACGGAAATCTCATGCCCGCGATTATAGATGCCGTCAGAGGAGGGTGCACTCTGGGCGAAATCTCCTCGACGATGGAAAAGGTGTTCGGAAGGTACCGGCCGGAAACGACCGTTTGAATATGAACGAGGAGGTTGGTTGATGCCGGACAGGCTGGGAAAGCTCTCCCATATCGGAATCGCCGTCAAGGATCTCGAGGCGGCCAAGAGGATCTATGTCGATAATCTGGGATTCACCCTCCTGGAAGAGAAGGAGCTTCCCGACAGGGGACTGCGCGTCGCGTTTATCGATACGGGAAACACGACGATAGAGCTTCTCGAGGGGACACGTGAAGACAGCGCCGTCTCCCGGTTCATATCCAAGAGGGGGACGGGGATCCACCATCTCTGCTTCAAGGTTTCAGGCATAGGGCGGGTCATGAAAGAGCTCGCCGGCGAAGGGCTGAGGCTGATAGACGCCGAGCCGCGCCCCGGCGCCGAAGGGCACCTGGTAGCCTTCCTGCATCCCGGCTCCGCCGAAGGAGTCCTTATCGAGCTGGAAGAGACCGATTGACGCCGGTCATTCGTACTCGTAGAATCCCCTGCCGGTCTTCCTCCCCAGATATCCAGCCTCGACCTTCTTTATCAGCAACGGGCAGGGACGGTACTTGGGATCGCCGAGCCCGTTTTGAAGCACCCTCAATATATTCAGGCAGATGTCCAATCCGATCAGATCGGCCAAGGCCAGGGGCCCCATGGGATGGGCCATCCCGAGTTTCATTACCCCGTCTATCGCCTCCGCCGTAGCGACACCTTCCATCAAACAGTAGCACGCCTCGTTGATCATCGGCATCAGGACCCTGTTTGAGATGAAGCCTGGGTAGTCGTTCACCTCAATGGGGGTCTTTCCGAGCCTTTCGCTGAGCTCCATGACGATCCCGGTGGTCGCATCGTCGGTGGCCAGGCCGCGGATCACCTCGACCAGCTTCATGACCGGTACCGGATTCATGAAGTGCATCCCTATGAACTTCGAAGCCCGCGACGTCGAGGCGCCCAGGGCCGTAATCGAGATCGAAGACGTGTTTGTGGCGAATATGACCTCATCACCGCAGATCCCGTCGAGCTCCCGGAATATCTTCTCCTTGGTATGGAAATCCTCGAATACCGCCTCGACGACGAGATCGGCTTTTCCCGCGTCCTCTAGCTCGATCGAGGTTTCGATGCACCCCAGTATCTCTTCCATATCTCCCTCGCCGATCTTCTCCTTCTTGACCATGCGCGAGAGGCTCTTCTCGATCGCGGTCATTCCCCTGTCGAGAAATATCTGCTTGATATCGATCATCGTCACATCGAATCCGCTGGATGCGAAAACCTGCACGATTCCGTTTCCCATCGTGCCGGCTCCGATTACAGCGACCTTCTCTATTGCCATCGCGTACTCCTTTGATTGACAAAAGGCATAACGGTTTCTTCCAGGGCGGGCCCTCTAAAGCATCTCCACGCTCAGGGCAACGGCGTTGCCTCCCCCGAGGCACAGCGTGGCCAACCCTTTCTTACCCCCGGTCTCCTTCAACGCGTAAAGGAGCGTAACGAGTATCCTCGTTCCGGAACAGCCGATCGGATGTCCCAGGGCCACGGCCCCGCCGTGTATGTTGACCTTCTCCGGATTCATACCCAGCTTCTTCATCACCGCGCACGGCTGAACGGCGAAAGCCTCGTTCAATTCTATCAGATCGAAATCGTCGATCTTCATTCCGGTCTTTTTCAGGAGCTTTGGCACCGCGACGGTGGGGGCCATCATCACGAGCTCCGGCTCAAGCCCGCCGGTTGCGTACCCGGTGACTTTCGCCATTGGCTTTATCTTGAGCTCGTTGGCCCTTTCGCCGGTCATTACCACGACGGCGGCCGCCCCATCGCTCAGCTGGGAGGCGTTGCCGGCGGTAATTACTCCATCCTTCTTGAAAACGGGCCTCAGCTTCGCCATCGATTCGATGCTGGCATCTTCCCTCGGTCCCTCGTCCCTGTCGAAAATCACTGGATCGCCCTTCTTCTTGGGGATCTCCACCGGGACTATCTGCTCCTTGAACTTTCCATCCTTAATCGCGGCCGATGCCTTGCGGTGGCTGTTGAACGCGTATTCATCCATCTCCTTGCGCGATACTCCGTAACGCTCGGCGGTGATCTCCCCAGTGTTTCCCATATGAAAATCGTTGTACGCGTCCCACAGGCCGTCGTAGATCATCGTATCCACTATCTTGCCGTCGCCCAGCCTGTAGCCGGTCCTCGCCTTTCTCAGGATGTACGGGGCATTGCTCATGCTCTCCATCCCGCCGGCGACAACGATATCCTCATCGCCGAGCTGGACCGCCTGGGAGGCGAGAACCACCGCCTTGAGTCCCGATCCGCACACCTTGTTCACCGTAAGCGCCGATACGGCGAAATCGCAACCTGCTCCAAGCGCCGCCTGGCGCGCTGGATTCTGTCCCAGGCCGGCGCCGACAACGTTGCCCATTATCACTTCAGTAACCTGCCGGGGCTCGATGCCGGCCCTCTTCATCGCCTCCGACACCGCCTTGGCGCCGAGCTCTGTCGCTTTGAAGCCGGAAAGACCTCCCTGGAACTTTCCCATCGCCAGCCTTACAGCCCCCGCAATCACTACATCTTTCATCAACCGATCCTCCTTCGTTGACATCAATCGCAGATTTATTCCTCGGTTTGCATTCCGCCGGCCGTCGCACCCCGCCGATCCTTTCGCGGGGATCGGTTCGGCGGATCGAAAATCATTCGTCGGGGAAGTTCTCCCTGATGAATTTCACAATATCGCCCGTATTGGTACCGGGGCCGAATATCCTCGCCACCCCCAGCTTCTCGAGTTTCTCGACATCCTCTTCCGGTATTATTCCACCGCCGAAAACGAGAATATGCTCCGCGTCCTTCTCCTTGAGCAGCTCGATTATCCTCGGAAACATAGTCATATGGGCCCCCGAGAGTATGCTCAGCCCGACGACATCCACGTCCTCCTGGACGGCCGATTCGGCTATCATCTCGGGAGTCTGGTGAAGCCCCGTGTAGATGATCTCCATCCCGGCGTCCTTGAGCGCGTTCGCCACGACCTTCGCCCCACGATCGTGTCCGTCCAGCCCGGGCTTGGCAACGAGTACCCTTATTTTTCCAGCCATATCGCCATCCTCCTGCAATTGCCCCGCCCCCTCCTAGAGGAACAGGGGCTCTTGGTATTCGCCGAATACGGTTTTCAGCCTTTCTATAATCTCCCCTTCCGTGCAGTAGCATCGCGCGCAGTCGAGGATCACGGGCATCAGGTTTCCGTTTCCACGCGCAGTTTCCACGAGCCTGTCGAGCTCCCTGGAAGCCTTGTCGTTGTCTCTTTCACCCTTGAGCTTCTTCACGGCATTTTTCTGATCGACCTCCACCCCGGGATCTATTTTGAGAATCGGAATATCGATCTCCTCACCTTCCAGGCCGAAGCGGTTGACCCCGACAATCGTCTTTCTTCGGGCTTCCACCGCCTTCTGGTATTCGTAGGCGGCCCTGCCGATCTCCTTCTGGAAGAATCCTTTCTCGATCGCCTTGACCACCCCGCCGAGCTCGTCGATCTTCCTGAAATATTCCTCGGCCTTCTCCTCCATCTCCCTCGTCTTCGCTTCGATGAAATAGGAGCCTGCGAGCGGATCGGTCGTGTTGATCACGCCCGTTTCGTACGCTATGACCTGCTGCGTTCTCAGGGCTATCCTGGCCGCCTTCTCGGAGGGCAGCGCAAGTGTTTCATCCATCGAGTTCGTGTGCAGCGATTGCGTGCCGCCGAGAACCGCCGACATCGCCTGGAACGCGGTACGCACAATATTATTCTCCGGTTGCTGGGCCGTTAGGCTACATCCCGCCGTCTGGGTATGGAATCTCAGAAGCAGGGATTTCTCGCTTTTCGCGCCGTACACGTTCTTCATCCTCTTCGCCCATATGCGCCTTGCCGCGCGGTACTTCGCTATCTCCTCGAAAAAATCCAGATGCGAATTGAAAAAGAACGAGAGACGGGGCGCGAATTCTTCGACGTCGAGCCCGGCTTCGATTCCGGCCTCGACATAGGCGAACCCGTCCGCGAGCGTGAAGGCGAGCTCCTGGGCCGCCGTCGAACCGGCTTCGCGGATGTGGTACCCGCTGATACTGATCGTGTTCCAGCGGGGAACATGTTCCGTGCAGAACTTCAGGATGTCGGTAATTATCCTCATCGAGGGCTCCGGAGGGAATATCCACGATTTCTGGGCGATATACTCCTTCAGTATATCGTTCTGTATTGTCCCCCCCATCTTCCCGAACGAGATTCCCTTCTTCTCCCCCGCGCACAGATAGAAGGCGAGGAGAATCGCCGCGGGTCCGTTTATCGTCATCGACGTAGTTATCTCCGAGAGGTCGATACCATCGAACAGTATCTCCATATCCCGCAGGGAATCTATCGCCACTCCACACCTTCCGACTTCCCCCTCCGATCTGCGGTGATCCGAATCGTACCCCATTATCGTGGGCATATCGAAGGCCACGGAGAGCCCCGTCTGCCCGTGCTCGAGAAGATAGTGATATCTGCGGTTCGTGTCCCTGGCGGTTCCGAATCCTGCGAATTGCCTCATCGTCCACAGCTGTCCCCTGTACATAGTGGGATAGACGCCCCTCGTGTATGGATACTGACCGGGAAATCCCAGCTCCTCGAGATAGCCGGTCCCTCCCACGCTTTCGGGCGTGTACAGCGGCTCGACCTTCTCACCCGACACCGTGGTGAATTCCATATCCTGGACCTTCTCGCCTGCGATGGAATCCATGTACCGCTTTTTCGCCTTTTCGAAATCCATCTCGTCATTCATCTCTTCGCTCCAGTTCCTTCAGGATATCTCATTCTATCGTCAAGATCATTTCCAGCTCGTGGACTACCTTGTAGGGCGAAAGTTTGCCGGAGTAAACCTCGTCCATCCTCTCTGCGAGGATCTTCTGCACTTTTTCGCTGTTCCAGAACCTGTTCTCCGTACTGTCCATCAGGGCGCGGCGAATCCTCGAAAAGAGGATCTGCCTTCTCTTCTCCCGGAACAGATCGTTCTTCTCCAGATAAGCTTCATGTTCGCGAATCGCTTCCACCAGGGATTCGATCCCCGTATTCTCCCGTGCCGATGTCAACAGCACCTTCGGCTTCCAGGAACCCTCCCTCGTTTTTTTAAGCTTCAACGTGTCTTCTATCTCGAGCGCCGCCAGCTCCGCGTCCGGATGATCCGCCTTGTTCATTACGAAGATATCTCCGATCTCCATGAGCCCGGCCTTCATCGCCTGGATTCCGTCTCCCGATTCGGGAACGAGGATGACAACGACCGTATGCGCCTTTTCCGCTATCTCCAGCTCGGACTGCCCGACGCCGACGGTTTCTATGAGAACAAGGTCCTTGCCGAAAGCATCGAGCAGGTCCGTAACCTCGTCGGTGCAGTTCGATATCCCCCCGAGGCTTCCCCTGCTGGCCAGCGACCTCACGAATATTCCTGGATCCTCCGAGAGGGCCTGCATCCTTATCCTGTCGCCGAGCAGCGCCCCGCCGCTGAACGGGCTGGTCGGATCGACGGCGATAATGCCTATATTCCTGCCGAGCTTCCTGAATATCCCGCTCAGCCTGAATAGAAGGCTGCTCTTTCCCGCTCCCGGCGGCCCCGTGAACCCTACGCGGTAAGCGTTCTTGGTCTTCGAGAAGATCCTGTCCAGTATCTTCTCTGATTCCTGCCCCCCGTTCTCCAGAACCGTGATGAGTCTCGCCGCGGCGGTGGTGTTACCGTTCGAGAAGCTATCGAGGAGCTTTTCTATATCAGGCGCCTTGCGCATACGCGATCAGTACTCTATTCCTTTCCTCGATTGGACTCCGCTGTTGTAATGATGCTTGATTTCCCGCATTTCCGTTACCGTATCGGCCATTGCCAGCAGCTCGTCTGGAGCGTATCTTCCCGTGAGGATTATATCCATGTGCTCGGGCCGCCCGCCGATGAGCGCGACCACATCCTTGACGGGGATCAGCCCGAAGGCGACCGCGATATTAATTTCGTCTAGAATCAGCATCTGGACCGCATCGGATTCCACTATCTCCACCGCCCTGCGCCAACCTCTCCCGGCCAGCTCGACATCTATCGCCTCCGGCTTCTCGGGATCGACAAATTCGTCACGTCCGTGCTGCTCGATCGTAAATCCGTCTATCTTATCCACGGCGGTCAGCTCGCCGTAGAGCCTCCCCTTCATGAACTGTATCATGCAGACCTTTTCTCCGTGCCCCGCCGCCCTCATCCCCGCCCCCAGTGAAGCCGTAGTCTTGCCCTTGCCGTTTCCCGTGAAGAGCATTACGACGCCCTTTTTCGAACTCATCATCCGCCTTTCGCAACAACTTGCGCCGTATCACGGCATGGTTCCGCCCGAACCGCAAGAACCTGCAGAATAGCCAAAGAGAGCCTTTTTGTCAATCTTGGAGTCGAAAAACCGCGCACGGAAGCGGCGAATCAGCATCCGATCGGAATGGAGATGAGGAATGACGATCCTCTGCCCTTCTTGCTCGACACGGAGATATTCCCTCCATGATCCTGGATAATCCTGAGCGAAAGCGCCAGCCCCAGACCCGACCCCTTTTCCTTCGTCGTGAAAAACGGCGTGAAGATCTTCTTGAGCTCGCCTTTCGATATGCCCTCGCCGTTATCCGATATCTCCACCATCACATTTCCCCCGTCCACCCATGTTCTCACCATTATCATTCCATTTTCCTTCGTAGCCTCGATCGAGTTCTGGAAGATATTCAGGAAGACCTCGTTGATCTTGACCATGTCGACCTTGCAATGGGGAAGGTTGGGGGCGAGGCTCTTGAGCAGGGTCGTGCCCTTCTCGTCGAACTCCATCTCGAGAAGATTGCAGTTATCCTCCACGATCTGGTTTATATCCGCCTCCTCGAGCTTTAGCTCGCTGACGCTGGACTGGAGGTTCTCGAGGTATCTCTCCAACCTCAAGGCCTCGTTCATGATTATCTCCAGCTTGCCCCTCTCGTTCTCATCGAGCTTGCCCGTATTCCAAAGGTTCCTCGCGAACCCCCCTATTGAAACCAGCGGATTCTTGATCTCGTGAATGACGGATGACGTGAGCTCTCCCGATACCGCCATCCTCTCCGCTTTCATCATCCTCTCTTCGTTCAGCTTCAGCTTCCTGTAGCTTGCCTTCAGGCTCTCGACATTCTTCTTGAGAGACTCTTTCAGCTGCGCCGCCCTCAACGATGTGGTCGCATGGCTGACCACAAGCTCGAGAAGATGCGCGTCCTCGGGAGTAACCTCCTTGCCGGTGAAGACATTGTCCACTATCAGAAGGCCGAGCTTATCCTCGGCGGTGGCTATCGGGCAGACGCAGAATTCTTCCAATCCGAGGGTTTTCGCTATATGCTTGTCGTTACCGGTGACCAGATCCGATTTCTTGATGAACCTGACCTCATTGAGTCCCTTGAAAATCATCCCGCTCTCTTCGCTGAGAGGGATCGAAAGCTCGGAAGTGACCCTTGTGAGGGGGCTGTTCCTGAGGTAGTGAAGCTTCTGCCCCTTGCTCACCAGCTTCTCTATGGAAGAAGTGTAATCCTTGTCCAGGATCTTCCAGATCGACCCGGCCTCTTCGGGCGAAGAGGGACCGAGGGCGTATTTCCCCCTGAGGATATCGTACTCCGCGCCGCGCAGAAAAACGAACGCCCTGTTGAATCCAAGCCCCTCCCTCGCCGTTATTACGGTGAGTATCGCCAGGATGATATCCTCTTCCTTATCGAGCCGGGCGATTATCTTGCTCACCTCGCCGAGGAGATTCATCAACTTGCTCCGCCGAATCACCTCCATGTAGAGATCTTCCACTTTCGTCGAGTATTTAGACGAACGGATCAGTGCGTCTTCGAGCGTCTCCAGAAGTGTTATATCGGCCCATCTCCTCCCCTTCATCCTCTCCTTGAGCTGCTTGAAAAAAGAGCATTTGAAGCAGCACTGTATCAGTTTTTCCTCGAACCTCGCGAAGACGCGGTCACGGCAGCGGTGGCCTGTGATTTCCCAGCACGGCACCCCGGTCCGTCCGTGAGCGGGACATTCCGAGTTGGAGCAGGCAAGATACTCCCAGCACCTATTCAGCTTGTCTTCCACTATCTTGTTATCGGCGGTTTTCATTACGGGAGAAACGCTAGCACACCGAAATCGATCAGTAAAGTTAAAACGCGGCGGTCGGCGGACCTGTTAGATTCCAACAAACGGCGTGTTGCCGCTTCCCGATCGATCGATCATTCTATTTCCCGCACGCGCCCTTTATATTCCCCCAGGACATATCTCTCACATCGGTCGTGCACGCGTTCGGAGTTCCGGGAGTCGGCACGCATCCGCTTCCCGCCGGAACGGATCCCGGAGGCATAGGATTGTAGGCGTCGAAAACAATCCACAATTCCTCTCCATCCACACCACGGCCTATAGACCGGTCATCCTGGGTTTCCTTGTTTCCATAGACATGCCGGTCGAGTAGCGTCGTATCCTCCCCATCTACGATGTAAAGGGATACGCAGTCGCCCGCGTTATTCAAGCTGAGCCCGTAAACGGGAAATCCGTTCGCCTCCTCCCAGCTCCTCGAGTCGCTGCCGAAGACGATGGCGACGCACCCCGGCTCCAGCACGCCCGAGAAACGGAACCGCCAAACGGGATCGTCCTCCCCGTCGGCCAGTATCAAAGAGGAGATGTCGACCGTGGTCTCACCGCGGTTCAGGATCTCGATCCACTCGTCATCCCTGTAGTTGTATTGACCGTCTCCATCCCAATCCCTCGCGGGATCGGCCATCAGCTCGTTCAGCACGACCTGAGCCGAGATCGGTCCGGAAGTCCCTGCCAAAAAAGAGATCGTTAAAATGACGGGAATGAAAAAACAGAATGTCTTCCTCATCCTCATCCTCCCTTCATCAACCCCGGAAAAGATCCTGTCTTACCGGGGGAAAGATCCGCCGCCGCGCGCGGTCCCCCCGCAGGTGTGAAAACTAGCACTCTTTCTATTTATTGGAAAGGGAAAAGTTACCCGTCCCTATCTTGCGGCCTTGATCGATCCCCAGCTCGAATCTTCGACTCCGATGAGACCGAGCTTACCGACCTTGATCTGGAAGGCCAGTCTCGACTGCGTGGGAGGGTCGCCGGCCCATTCGAGAACCGCATTTCCGCTCAGCGTAAAACCGTCATTTAATTCCGCCCCGAGTATCCACAGAATATCGAGTCCGTCCCCGCTCGATGCCGATGACTGGTCGTTTACAGATTCGCAGTCAAGAAGGATATCCGACACTGTTACCGTCGTTCCCTCATTTACCGCCCTCGTGCGGATGAATATCTGATCGAAATCGAAGTAGGGAGTCGTATAGTGCAGGGTGATCCCTCCAAGGGAATATTCGACCTCCCCGGTTGTAGAATTGTAGATCAGCTCGAAAGGCTCGACCTTCCCGCTCTCCCAGTCGTACTGTGCCGTAGCGTATGGAGCTCCCGTGTCGAAACCGAGGTCCAGCTCGAATGTGGCAGCTCCTCCCCTATCGCCGATCCTTCCTTCGGCAACGTAGAGCGTATCGGACAGATACTCCAGCATCTCTGCGTCGGAATCGAGGTGCTTGGTTGAAAGTTCCGCCTGTGAACCGGTTGAAATGGAAATAATAACGATAGATAGGATGGCGCCCGCGATAGCTGCTCTCTTCATCTGTCTCTCCTTTTCTGCACCGCCAAACCCGCCGCCGGCGGGAACATGTAGACCCTGTGAATATTACTATTGAATAGAGAATCTCTTTTGAGGATATTTTAGCATTTTTAGCGGCTCCAGTCCATCGGAATCTGTTTATAGCAGCGATATGCCGTTACCATCACTTATGATATCCTATTTCGAATGCCCGGGGATATATAACGTGGAATCCGTTGAACTCGAAGAGCTTCACCGAGAAGCCGCCCCCGCAATCCCCACCCTCGTCGATCCTTTCCACCTCCGTCTCGATCCGAAAGCCGCGTCCGGGCAGGATCATCGGAATCATCTCCGTTTTTCCGATCTTGATACCTTCACACGGTCGATCCGGAGAGATAATCGTTACAATATTGTAGGCGGCGTCCCTACCGGTATTGCTTACATCGAGGATTATTCTTCCGCGCTCGCCCGGTGCCAGCGCGCCGTCATCCGTGTCGTCGACGAAGGCGATCGAGCATTCCAGCTTCGGGGGATATAGCGGAGCCGGAACCCACTTCACCGGGTCGGCTATCCCAAGCCCTGAAATATCCCATAGAAGGATCGTGCCGTCATCGCCGGCGCCGGCGATGATCGAGGCATTGGAATTGAACGCCACGTCATTCACATGATTGTCGCACCCCAGCAGTACGGCGATCTGACGTCCTGATCGAGGAGACCATAGTCTTACAGTTCTATCTTTTCCGGCGCTCGCCAGTAGTCTGCCGTCCTTGCTGAACCCGACGGACAGGACCCCCTTTCCGTGCCCCTCCAGCGTGCTGAAAAGCCCGCCGGTCTCGACATCCCATATCCTTATCCTTCCGTCTCCCCCCGCCGAGGCGAGATACCCGCCGGCCGGATCGAACGCCAGATCATTGACCGATCCGCCGCACCCTTCGATCGAACATCCCTCGCAGGCGGGAAAGGACCAGACCATCAGCCTGTCGCTGTTCTGGCATGCGGCTATATGACGCCCGTCCGGACTGAATTCGACATCACGTATGCCGCCGTGGATTTTCGATCCCCACATCGTATTGAGAATACTCCCAGTCCTGACTTCCCATATAGTTACCCGGCTGTCCTCATGGCCCGACACGAGAAAACGGTCATCGCCGGAGAAGGAGAGAGAGGTGACATAGTGGTACTTACGGCGCTTCTCGATGTTTCTTATCGCGAAAGGATACAGTAGCGACCGGTCGACATCGACTACCCTGATATCCTCGTAGACCTGCGGATCGAACATCCTCCTGAGCCTGAAATCATCGGACCAGAGAAGAAAGACCGTCATATTCCCAATGGCCAGCATCGTCCCGTCGTGACTGAAAACGGCGTCCCGGTCCCTGAACGATTCGTTCGGCATGCACTCGAGCATCTCTCCGGCGGTCGCCTGCCAGATCTTCAGCGTCGACCTGTCTTCTCCCCCCGAGATCTCCGCGAGAAGCCTGTTCGAATTGGGAGCGAAATCGAGACAGGTCACCGGTCCATCGTGCAGTGAAATTGTATCGAAAGGAGCTATCTTTATTGGGGAATCGCCTGACAACGACAACGGACGGCCGTCGATACCGTTTCCGCGGAATGAGCAACCGGAGAGCGCCATGGAGACCGAACAGAGGAATATCAATGTGGAACGCATGCCGCCACTCCATCGAATCCAACGCTCTGCCCACTAGCAAAATCAGCTTTCGTTCCGTCCAAGTCAAGCCGAAACGCCGCCGTCCACGGAACAGCCCGTCTATCTCCGGCAAAATATGATAACGAGGATTTGATCCGGATCAGTTTCCGAGCTTCTTTCTCAGCATCTCGTCGACCAGCACGGGATTGGCCCTGCCCCCGCTCGCTTTCATGACCTGCCCGACGAAGTATGCCAGAAGCTGCTTCCTTCCCCCGCGGTACCTTTCGACCTCGCCCGGATTGCCGGATAAAACCCCGTCGACTATTCTGCCGAGCTCACCGGCATCGTTTATCTGCTCCAGCCCGAGGGTCCTGACCGCTTTTCCGGCGCCGCCGCCGGAACGCAGCATCTCCTGGAATACTTCCCTTCCCGCGGGGCGACTCAATTTTCCCTCGGCGATCATCATCACGAGCTCCGCCAGATCGCCCGGTGAAATAGTAAAATCCTCGATTGACAGGGACCTGCTCTTCAGGGCGCCGAGGACTTCCCGCATCATCCAGTTGGACATCTCCTTCGGATCTCCGGCGATACCGACGGCCTCTTCGTAATAATCGGCCGTTGCCTTCTCGGCGGTGAGGACGCCCGCATCGTACGGCGGCAGCTGATACTCGATGCAGAACCGCTTTTCACGCTGCAGGGGAAGCTCGGGGACCGATTCGGCCTCATTCCGGATCCATTCTTCGTCGAGCTCGACCGGATGAAGATCCGGTTCGGGGAAGTACCTGTAATCGTGAGCTTCTTCCTTGCCGCGCATCATGACGAGGATCTTCTCTCCCTCGTCCCACAGGTGAGAGACCTGCTCTACGACGCCCCCTCTTTCGAGTATCTCCCGCTGCCTGTCTATCTCATACCTTATTCCTTTTTCCACCGCTTTGAATGAATTGAGATTCTTTATTTCCGTCCTCGTTCCCATCATTTCGGTTCCCTGGGG
>CAZPAH010000053.1:0-18313 GCA_964584495.1 uncultured bacterium
TGGCACAGGCCATTTTTATCAGGGAGCTATTAAGTCTTTTCAGCGGAACCGAATTTGTTGTCGGAGTGCTGCTCGCTGGGTGGTTGTTGTGGGTCGGGGCGGGCGGTTTGATAGGGGGTGGGTTTTTCAGAAATCTGTACTCCGGCCGGCCGGCCGCGTTCAGGCTGACCGGAGTGGCCATGGCTGTCCTGCTGCCTGTTACAGTGATCGCGGTCAGGATCATGCGCGGATTTATCGCCGATCCTCCCGGAATAATCCCCGAGTTCATGCCCGCGATTTTGTTCTCGCTTGCCGTCATCGCGCCGTTCGGATTGATCTATGGGAATCTCTATAATATAGCCTCCGAATCGTTACGTGGAAGAGCTGGAGGCATGAGGGAGAGTATCACGGCGGTGTACCGGTACGAGGCGGCCGGCGCCCTTGCCGGAGCGCTCGTCTTCTCCATGGTCCTGATACGGTTTCTTTCCCAGTTCGAATCCGCATTTCTTCTGGGGGCCTTGATCTTGACGGTGATCCTCCGTCCCGGGGGTGGAATATCTCGTTTTATTGCTTGGATTGCCGTGGTCGCCGCCGTCTGGTCGGCCCTAATCCTTTTTTCCCCCGGAATCGACAGGAAAAGCATCGAGTCTATATTCCCTGGCTACAGCGTGACCGGATTCGTGTCGTCGAAGTATGGAGAACTAGCCTCCCTGTCGAGGGGAGGGGTCGTGTCGGTATATTCGGAAGGATCCAGGCTCTTTTCGTTCCCCGAGCCTGAGAGATTGGAGGAGACGGTGGACCTGCCGCTTCTTCTGCACCCTTCGCCGCGGAAAGTTCTTCTCATAGGATGCGCTCTCGGAGGAGGACTGGAAGAGACGCTAAGGTATCCTTCGGTCGATACGGTCGACTGGGTTGAACTGGATGAAACACTCGTGAAATTCACATCGGGAATGACGGGCCCTCTCGAGACACGACGCGCTATCGCCGCAGCAGGAGACGACGGAAGGGAAAAATCCCCCCGGGTAAGGTATTTCAATCTTGACGGACGGGATTTCCTGGCGGGTGGAAGGGGACCGTACGATCTGATATTGGTCGGCGCCCCGCAACCGCTGAACCTCAAGTGGAACAGGTATTTCACCAGGGAGTTCTTCTCCATGGCCCGGAAATCACTCTCTGTAGGCGGTATCCTTTTCTTCAGCCATCCTTCATCGGAGAATTTTATTTCGGAGGAGCAGGCCGATGTCCTTAGAATCATTGACGAGTCTCTGAATGAGGTTTTCGAAGAAACCGCGGTGATGCCGGGGACGACGGCCCATTTCATCGGCGGGGCGGGATTTTACGATACCGAATCGATTATCAGGAATGAGAAAGAGCGCGGAATAGAGACATTGTATATCAACGAGGGATTCCTTCCTTACAGGTTCTCGCAGGAAAGGAGGGAATATCTCGAGTCTGCCATTGCAGGGGCTGAAGATCCCGGGATTAACACCGATCTGACACCTTTATTGCCGGTATATGAGCAGATTCTCGAGGCGAAGAAGAGGGGCGAGGGTGGGGTTAGATCGTTTTTCAACGAGATACGCAAGGTCAATCCGCTGCTTCTATCGATTATTCCCCTTTTGATCATACTTCCGATCTTCGCGGCGCTTGGAAAGGTAAGGGCCGCAGGGGCCGCGGTTTTTTCCGTAGGAGCGGGGAGTTTTCTTTTCCAGCTGCTACTTTTAATGTCGTACCAGTCTTTTTGCGGTCTTCTGTACTATTCCATCGTGATCCTGACCGCGGTTTTCATGGCGGGAGCCGCCGCGGGGGCTTCGATAAAAATCGCGGGAAGAAAGAGGATGCTGTCTCCCGCCTCGCTGCATCTCGGTTTTCTGCTGCTCACGGCGGGGGCGGCGGCCTACCTGATGCTGATATCGGGCGGTGTGATTTCCCTTAGTGCCATGTCCGCGGGATTCTTTATGCTGTCATTCATGTGCGGATTCTTGACAGGAGCCTACTACCGTTCCATAGTGGCCGTTTCGTTTCCCGAAAAGGGTAATCCCCCACCGGCTCTATTCTACGCGTGCGATCTGTTCGGAGCATCGGTGGGAGGGATCTATGGCGGCGCCCTGCTACTCCCTCTGGCGGGCATGGAGGGAGCGGTTCTTTTCCTCGTTCTCCTTCATCTGCCGGCAGCTCTTATCTGCCGGAGAAAAGGATTATGATTCGGACCCGTCAGCGCAGGCCGAGCTCGCTCTCCGAAAATATCTCGGCCGAGAAGATCTCGATCTTGGTTCCCGGCTTTTTCCATGCGTCGGGCGCAACGCCGGCCTTGACGCATGTTTGATCGAGGAACTTCTCGCGGTTCCATCCCCACTCGACGGCCACCTGTGGGAGAAGAAGCCCGCGGTTCGATCCCCTCGTTATGATTATCCCGTCTCTCCCCACTACGATCTCGGAAGGATCGGTTATCTCCCTTATGGGGGAGAGTATCGATATCTCTATCTGAATCTGATCGACCTCGCCTAGCGTGATCGGAGGGAACCTGTAATCCTTGAACGCGGCCGCTTCGGCCATCTCGCGGATCGTCTCGAGCAGCGGTTTGAAAGCGTCTATATATCCTATGCATCCGCGGAGCTGCCCGTTCTTCTTAAGAGTAACGAAAGCGCCTCGTTTCTCCATGAACACCGGGTTTTTCGGCTTGACGGTTTCGATTTTCTTCCCGGTCAGCACACCTTCAATTACCGACCGTGCGTAACCGAGAAGAAAGATTTGATCGTCACGGTCCAGTTCTACCTCCTTAACAGTTCCTGAGCCCGATCGGACGCTTCCGGTGGGATTCCCCTGTCGGTCGGAGTCTTCCCTCAGCGCATCGTTTTTTTCACGAGTAGCTGCGCCGTTTTTTCCCCGCGGATCATCGCCGAGGAGTGCGGCGGATACATAACCGACGACCTGGCTCTTGTCGCCTGAGACATCACCTGAATCGGCGTATTTGAGTATTTCGCATCTCGAAGATCCCAGCGCCCGGGCGGCTATCATGGCGGCGGCGACCGGGCCGCCTCCGCACGCTTCTGTTTCTTTCGAGGCAAGGGCCTTTTTCAAGCCCTCGATATCGTAATCTTCTATTAATTGAATAAATATATGATCCAGGGTCCATGCGGCGGCTGAGCTGTGGAAATGGGAAAGGTCCGTGCTGGCAACGATCAGGGCGCTCTTGCCGGCGAGGGCCTTGCCGATCGCCGATCCGAGGGCGTCAATCTCGGCCGGGGATTGATCTCCCATCACAATGGCAACGAGTTTAAATTCGCCGAGGGATACCTGCAGGAAGGGCAGCTGTACTTCCAGCGAGTGCTCGCCCCGCCCTCCGCGGAGCGTCGCGTGGCCGGTTGTGCCGATACGGATCAGATCGCTCGAAGCAGCGATCTTCTCTGAAAGTTCCTTGTCTATCGCTATCTTGCCGAGCGGCGTGATATAGGAGTCTCCCGAATAGACCGAGGAGTATGGAAAATATTCGACATGGCTTGGAGATATCACCACGACGGTATCGAACTGACCCGGCTCGAGGAGGCTGTAACCGCAGGCCGCGACATGGCCGGAATAGACATAACCTGCGTGAGGCGATATCAGGGCAAAAAGTCGGCCTTTCACATCGTAGTCCGGGGCATCCTTCAAGTACTCCATAATGTCCGCTCTCAGCCTGTCGGGATCGCCCGGGTAGAATTGCCCCGCAACGGCGGGCCGGCGTACTGTCTCTTCCATAGCGTTTCCTTTCCTGGCGGCCCCATAAGCGTTATGGCAGATCAAAGCCGCAATGGAAATAATCGAAATCAGCCTGCAGATTCTCAACGATTTCCCTCCGCCCAGATTCCAGCGATCGGTTTCCCGCAGAAGCGGCAGTTTCCTCCTACGATGTCGATCGATTCGATGATATAGCCGCGCCTCGATACTATCTTCTTCTCGCAGAAGGGGCAATAGGTGCTTTCGGCGATATGGCCCGTGACATTGCCTATATACACGTACCGTATCCCCTCCTCGATACTTATATCTCTGGCGGTCTCCAGGGAGGAAACGGGCGTCGGGGGGAGATTCTTAAGAAGGTAATCGGGCATGAATCTGGAATAATGGACCGGTACATCCGGTCCAAGGTTGTCGTAAATCCAGCGGGACATTTCGCGGATCTTTTCCGGCGAGTCGTTAAGTGTCGGAATCATGAGGTAGACTATCTCGAGCCACACTCCGGCTTTCTTAATCGTCACTAGAGAGTCGAGAACAGGCATTAGAGTCGCGCCGCAGATCTTGCGGTAGTATGAATCTTCGAACGCTTTCAGATCGACCTTCACGGCGTCGACCAGCCGGCAGAGGTCGGTCAGCGGTTTTTCGTTGTAATACCCGTTTGTCACGACGACATTCTTCAGCCCCTTGGACCGTGAACGTCGGGAAATCTCCTTCACATATTCGGTGAATACGACGGGCTCTCCGTATGTGTAGGCTATGGAAGTTACGTTCCTCGCCGAGGCGAGGGAGACGATCCCGCTACTTTCGCGGAACTCGGAATTGATATCTTCAGGGACCCCCTGTGATATCTGCCAGTTCTGGCAGAACTTGCAGGTCATGTTGCAGCCGACCGTGGAGATCGAAAACGCAAGTGTGCCCGGGAGGAAATGAAAGAAAGGTTTCTTCTCAATCGGATCTACATGTATAGAGCATGGACGGCCGTATGAGAGGGTATAGAGGGTGCCTTTACGGTTTTCCCTTACCCTGCACTTGCCGCGTTTTCCTTCCGAGATGGTGCAGGCGTGAGGGCAGAGGAGGCACCGTACCCTGCCGTCTCTGAGTTTTTCCTGGTAGTCGGCCTCTTTTGGAGCAGTTTCACAGAAACCGGGCGACGGAAAGAAGACCGATGCCGGGGCCGCCGCTATCGCGGCCGTTCCAAGGATAAAGCTCCGTCGAGTGATGGAATAATTGAGATCGTTCGGTTTCCCCATTCTACATATCTTCCCGTCCGTCGGAGGTTGAGATATTTACCGGCGCCTGTATAAAGATACTCCAAGAAGCGCATACTTTCAAGTCCCCCGGAACGTACCGGTCGTCGGGCTGATAGAAACGCTAATTGCGCTTGGATCCGATAACAGCGAACCTTGCCGCTATCTGTCCGAAGGTGTTTGGCTTGAGCAGGCCCGAGGTTCCCGCCGTGAGGGAACCTCCCGCCACATCCCCTGAAGGGAGGCGGAAAAACGTGATGATATCTATGACATCCCCCGTACTATTCTTGAGAGTCACCTCGAGAACCGGTTTTTCCCCGTGCAATTCTTTTCCTTCGGCGCCTTCATCAAGCAACCGTTCGAAGGCGAGACCGCGTAAAATCATCAGGAAGTAGCCGACCTGGTATGAGTCTATTCCGGCGGCCGGATCCTTGGTCGAACGCCATCCGTCCGATTCCAGCTTGAGAGTAAGGGAGGTATCGGGAGTCTCGTAATGGAGCTCCCTTACCTCTTCCGGGTCGAACAGGGTCAGGTTCAGAACGATGATATCGCCCTCGACCCAATCGAAGACCTGTTTCATCCATGCTTTGACCGACAGTACCTTGTCTATGCCGGATCTTACCGCGAAAGCGAAATCCCCCTCCGTGCGGCCGAGAGATATCGTGATAGTGTCGGTATCGGTATAGATAAAGATATCGTTCTCCGGATCGCCTATTCCGTACTTCGACGCGTTCAGGGTGTCCTCCTGGACGAATTCGTAGACCATCGCGTCGGTCAGCCCCTTCAAAAAAGGCATTATCAGATCCCGGTCGACTCCCAGTCTCGATCCGGCCAGCACCCATGAATCACCCAGTCTCACGATGGTGATATCCGAAAGCGGGCTTTTAATCCGGATTCCCTTTATCAGTTCGGGATCGATCCGCATGAAATTCTTGTCCCTGAGATGGTAGAGGTTTTTATTCATCATGTTGCGGGTGATCTCGCGTGAAACGATAACTTCCGGAGATCCGCCTACGCGGATATAGCAGTTGTTGCCAACGGGGGTCTTGTCCCCCACGAAGATCGTATCCGGCGGCTCCGGCGAATTATAGAAGAAGATCAATGTGGCGAACGGATCGTCCAGCCCGAAATCTGCCAGGTTTTTTACGCCGGTGATCGGACTCAGCTTCCTTCCCGGCAGTATTTGGAACAGGAACGCATCGATCGTGGAACGGGATCCCATGGTCGTTGTTGGATACGTGATAAGCCAGTTCTCGCCCTGCCTCATCCATTCTATCCTTTCCTTCTGTGGATTGATGAAAATGACCGAATCCACGTCGGACGGGCCGTGTGCGAGTATCCTGCGGGATGCGAGCCTTTCCGCCGTATTGCGCTGCTTTCTCTTCTCGTCGACGAGGAAGAAATATGCCGCGACGGCGGCCAGTACGATGAAGAGAATTATGATGGATCTAGTTTTCATTGTAAGACCTGCTCAGCCCGACCTGCGCCTGTTTACGAATACGATTATGCCGATAACCGCGACGACGGCCGGAAGACCCACGACGGGAAGCCAGAAGACGACCCGTCCCTGTCTTGAGGTAAGCACGACCGGCTGGGTCAAAGAGTCTTTCGGGCGTATCGCGATGAGATCTTCCTCCTCGGCCAGCCAGTTGAAGGTGTTCATTAGAAGGTCTCTGTTTCCGGAGAGGCGCAGGTTTGAATTTCCGCAGAAATCGCTGTCCCCGAAAACGGCTAGGCGCGATATGACGCTGGAATTCTTCATGGGCTCACCGGCCGATACGGAGGATGAATCTATGTTGTCCGCACCTCCGCGGCCTGGGGAGAGGGGGGTGACCATCTCGGCGGCGGCTGCCAGGTCGAGAGGACCGACTTTGTCGGAAGCGGGCTGGTACTGGGTTGAGCCCGAAAGAAGGGTTTCGATGTCGTATTCGGCGTAAGCGCTCTTATCGGTCGTGCAGAGGATCGTAACGGACAGGCCTACGGGCAGATCCTTGCCCACGCTAATGGATCTTGCCTGGGGGAAAAACGAGAAATTCCTGAAGCCCGATGTTATCGAATGCTTTCCGTACCGGTTGACGACGGGAGTAAGGAAGTTTCCCGCAAGCGCCTTGCCCGCCCTGTCGACCACGACGTCGTTGTTCACTGTGATGCCGAATGCGGCGGCTATCCCCTCGAGAAGTGGGATGTCGGTCACGGGATCCAGCAGAAGGAGAATCTTTCCCCCCGACGTAATGTAGTCGAGGATCCAGTTCTGCTCGCTTTTGAGAATATCGTCGGTCGGGCCGGCGACGACGAGCACCGTGCAGTCGGCGGGCACCCTGCCCGAGTTTGGTAGAAGGGTTTCCCTGACGACGAAATTTTCCGATTCGAGCGATTCGCGAAGCATTCTGTATCCCGAAGGTTCCGGATCGTTGATATTCTTTTCCCCGTGGCCGGTCGTAAAATAGACCGTTTTGATTCCGCCCGAGGTGATTCTCGCCACCGCGTTGGTCAAAACGCTTTCGGTCGCGCCTTTGACCTCTTCCTTTTTGCCGTCCGACTCGATGAAGATCGAACCGAATTTCTTTACCTCGTAGCTACGGGCCGTAACCGGGTCTTGGTCGGGATCTATGAATGTGTAGACGATCTCGGGACTGAGACGTGCATATGAGGAAAGCATATTTTCGAGCTCGATCTTCTCAGGCGAGGTTTCCTTGAAGAAGCAGGTGAAGCGGACGTCGGTCCTGAGACCTTCAAGGACCTTCACCGTCTGGGGCGACAGGGAAAACCGCTTGTTCCTCGTAGTGTCTATGATTACCCGGTGCCTGTAGGAGAGGGTCTGGAGGAATATCAGTATCGCTAGCATAACGATCACGGATACACCCGTTCCTATACCCCTCCTGGCGGTCCGCCTGGCGCCCGGGGAGGCGGAAACGCGGTAATTGACGATTATCGCGAAGATGGAGATGATCAGTCCCGCCAGAAGCGGCAGGAAGGCCAGCCATCCGCTCGCATACATTATACCGTATACGATGAATCCGGCGATCGTCAGGACAAGGCCCGCGGGGCCCAGGAATTTGATGAACCTGCTCATCTCAACTCCTCCACCTTGTTGAATCGAGCGATCTCAAGGTAAGAAAGACGAAGAAAAAGGTCAGAAGGAGATAATAGGTGATATCGTTGGAGTCGATTATCCCTTTCGAGAAAGAATCGAAGTGAAGGAGGATGGAAAGCTGCGCCAGGAATTTTGATATGGATAAATCCGCGAAAGGGGCGGCCCAGCCGACAATCAGGAAGAAGAGGGCGACGCCGAATGTCGCTACACCGGCGACGAGCTGGTTGTCGGTCATCGATGAGAAGAAGATTCCCATCGAGAGAAAAGAGGATCCCATGAGAAAAAGCCCGATGTAGCATGATGCTATCGGAAGGATCTCGGGATCGGAGTAGATTGCCAGAAGGAGCGGGTACAGGAGGGTACCCAGCAGCATCAGCGCATAGATCGTCAACGCCGACATGAATTTACCCATGACAACGGCAAAATCCGAAACGGGATAGGTCAGCAGGAGCTCGAATGTCCCCTGCTTCTTTTCCTCGGCGAGAAGCCTCATGGTGAGAAGGGGAAGGACCAGCAGAAGTATGATGCTCATGTTACCCATCAGCGGCCTCATTACGCCGTCCATCAGATTCAGGGCGCCCGAATAGTTATTGTTCTTTTCGAACTGATAGGAGAGGAAGTTGTAGTATCTGAAGATGCTGTAAAAAAAGTAACCGGAAAGGGCGAGGAATATCGAGATCGTGACGTAAGCCGTTACCGAGCGGAAATAGTATCTGATTTCACGAATATAAACGGCGGAGAACTTCTGCATCAATTCACCTCCTCGGTCACCAGTTTGATGAAGATCTCCTCTAGGGAAAGTTCCTCGTTGAATATTTCTAGAAGGGGAAAGCCCTCTTTTACCAGTTTCGCGGCCACCTCACCCCGAATGTCGCGCTCGCGGACCGATTCCACCAGCAAATGGCCCTCTTCTCCGCTCGAATCGTCCTTCCTCACAGACTGCACGCCTTCTATGGCCGCTATCGAGTCGGCCGCCCGGTCGATCTCGCCGGAAGGGTCGAGGACGACCCTCGTGACCGAATTCTTTTTCAACCTCGCCCTCAGGTTCTCGGGAGTATCGATGGCGATGAGTTCTCCCCGGTTAAGAACGATGATCCTGTCACAGACCTGGCTGACTTCAGGAAGTATATGGCTGCTGAGTATCACGGTCCGGTCTTCTCCGAGTGTCGTGATAAGATGCCTGATATCGATTATCTGAGCCGGATCCAATCCGAGCGTGGGTTCGTCGAGAATCAGAAGCTCCGGATCGTGGATTATGGCCTGTGCTATGCCGACTCGCTGCTGGTAGCCTTTCGACAGCTTACCTATCGTGCGCTCCCTTACAGTGGAAAGACCGCACCTATCGATCGCCTTTCCCGTCGAGCGGCCTATCGAGGAGCGCTCCATGCCTTTCAGGTCGGCCACGAACCGAAGGTACTCATCAACGCGCATATCCTGGTAGAGTGGATTCTTCTCGGGAAGATAACCGATCCTGCGGCGCACCTCCATAGGCTCGTCGACGATATCGTGGCCGAAGATTTTGGCCGTTCCCGAAGTGGGAGGCAGGTAGCACGTCAACATCTTCATAGTCGTCGTCTTTCCCGCTCCGTTAGGACCGAGGAAGCCCAGGACTTCCCCTTTTTTTATTTCGAGGGTCAGGCCGCGAACGGCGCGGATCAGCCCGAAATTTTTCGTCAGGTTGCTGATCTGGATCACCCGCCACCTCCGCATTCGGGTAGGCCGATATTTATCTGGATACGGATACCCAGATAGTGATAATAATCTAAACTAAGTTCTTTAACGGTTAGTGTCAATCAGCTATTGGGGGATACGCCGGTTTTTGCAGGGATAAAATGGAACAAATCCGGCGCCCGGCACGTAAATGGAAGGTGTAAGCCGTTTATTTCTAGGAAGGAAAGGATAGCAGATGCGAAAGATAATCCCAGCGATTCTCGTCATACTCATTTCGGCGGGTTCCCTGCAGGCGGCACAAGCGGAGGATGTCGTCTACTCCGTCCTCTTTCCCGGATGGGGACAGTTGAGAACCGGCCGTTACACGAGGGGGACGCTCCTGATGGGAGTCGAGATGATCACCCTGACAGGTCTTGCCGTCGCCAATATTCAGTACGACAGAGAAGTTGAAGCGTACGACCGGGCGAAACTGCTGTTCAACAGCGCGACCTATATTGGAGACGCGAGGATGTACTACGACCAGATGGTCGAGAAATGGGATGCGGCGGACAACCTGAACAAGTACAGGAAGGTTTTTGTCGGAGCGGCGGTAGGCGTCTGGGTTGTTGGGGTGGCGGATATGATATGGGGGAAGGATCCTTCGAATCCGCCGATATCGCTTGAGATGAGAGGGGACGGATTCCTCGTGGCGAAGAGTTTTTCATTTTAGAAGGGGAGAGCCGAGATGAAGCGCATTGCAGTGCCTGTTTTGATTTTTTCGTTCTTATTCGCCGCTTCATGCAGCAGCGAGCACGGGGAATCGCCGGCATCCTTCGCGGTGGAGTCTCTCCCGGCGCCGATCGATCTTACGGCGACGGCGGGGATCGAGCAGGTGCGTCTCGATTGGGACTATCCCGCAGGCGAGATAGGCGAGGTGAGGGAGTTCAGGGTATATTACTACTATGAAACCTATGACATGATGGAATTTATTGATACAACTACAGATACATATTATATAGATTCCGGACTTATCGGTAATGTTCAATACTGCTATGCGGTGTCGGCGGTGGATTCGGCGGGAATGGAAGGGTGGAGGACGGACTCGGTCTGCGCCGAGACCACAACCGGAGCCGGGCGGTAAAATGCCGGCGGACAGCGGCTCATCGATCGCGGTGGAATGACTCCATGGCATGAAACCTGCAAGGTTTCATCCGCGAGGAGGGGAACGTATGTCCACCGAAGGTCTGAACGGCAAAGGTAGAAGAAAAGAAACAGGTCCCGACCCGATAGATCTTATCGACGGCGGCGGCGTGAAATACACCGTGATCCTTGACGGGATAGCTGAAGAGATCGAAACGATCGAATCGTTTGCGATCAAGTTTTCCCTTCTCACCAGGGAGCCTGTGTCGAAGATAAAGCACCTCACAAAGAATGTCCCTGCGGTAATATGGTCGGGCGACAGGAAGGCGAGGGGAGTCAGCATTCTTTCGTTGATCGCGGAGGCGGGAGGGATCGGAAGGCTGGAGACGGGGAAGGAAAGCCCCAGGCCTCAGGGCCGGAAGAATAGCGATGTGAAAGAGCAGGGCGACACTATCTGCAAGCAGTGTGGGTTTCCCCTGAAAAAGGACGATGATTACTGCCGGTTCTGTCTGACGCCGGTCGAGGAAATCTCGAGGAAGAAGGGTGAAAGGGTCAAGAGCGAGAAAAAAAAGCCCTCCATACCTCCCGCAAGGTTGGTCATCTACATAGGGATCGTTATCATCGCTTTACTGCTCGCTCTCGTGATAAGCTGAACGAGTTTTCAAATATCCTCAGACTCCATCGGAAATCCAAACTCGAACCCCGTTTTTTCAGAGATATCTCCAATAATTGGATAGCGCGCCGCCAGGGAAACGGGCACCTCCTGGCGCCTGTTTTCCAGCATCGAGCGGATCTGGAAAGCGTTTACCAGCGCCTGTCCCTGATAATGGTTGTTCGTTATTATGAAAAGGTTTTTCACCTTCCCGATCATCGAAAGGGCGCGATCCCTCCACTCTTTCATCTCGTCCACTCCGTAGAGGTAATCGTATCGGGCATCCCGCCCCGCATCCTTCCTGAACCAGTTCTTCACGTTCCTTCCATGCAGCCTGATATAACCGGTTTCCGGAGCGGTCACGCGGTCAGACGGCCGCATAGACTCTCCTATCAGGGGTTGATCTATATTGCAGAAAGAGAGGCCGCCGTCGGAGAGAAGCCGCCAGGTCTCCTCCGAATCCCACGAGGAATGACGCAGTTCCACGGCTGCGGGGTGGCCGGCGATGAGGCGGCCCAGCCTCTCGAGATAGGCCATGTTCTGAGGATTCTTTTTGAATGACCACGGGAATTGGAAAAGAAACGCGCCTATCAGTTCCTTGGAGAGCAGGGGAGAGAAACGGTCCAGGAAATCGAGCATATCGGACCGGTCCAGTTTTCTCTCGTGCGTGAATAGCTGGAGGGCTTTTACGTTGAGCTTGAAACCGGGCCGCGAGGAGAGCCGCCGCGCCCAGCCGGCCGTGAGATCTGGCGAGGGAGACCTATAGAATGAGCTGTTCAATTCGATACAGTTGAAATAGCTGGCGATAAATAAAAGCTGGTCGATCCTTTTCCCGGCCGGGTAGACGGGGCCGATCCAATCCTTGTAAGACCACCCCGCCGGACCGATATAGATATTGCCGTGATTCGTCTCGCCTGCCGACATGGAACCAGTATCTGCGAGTCGAACGGTTTTTTCAATTGGAAAAGCGGAGTGCCATCAGGTATAACTGTCTTGATGAGAGGGATGACGGACAATAAGGGTAGCAGGCTGGCGATGCCCTTGATATTGCTGCTGGCAACCTTCCTGCGATTCTTCAGGCTAGGACACCAGTCGTTCTGGCATGATGAGATCATGACCGCCGGTTCGTACGCTCCTCCGACGCAGGATGTGAGTTACTGGACGAAGCTCCTCTGGGATGTTCATGGTCCCCTCTATTCGTTCTTCATGCATTTCTGGAGCAAAGCGGGGGATGGAGAAACCTGGCTGAGGCTTCCGGGGGCGGCGGCCGGAGTAATATCGGTTTACCTCATCTACAGGTGGATCTCTATCCGGTTGGACCGGGGGACGGCCGAGGCGGGAGCCCTGCTCATGTCGATATCCCCGTTCGCCCTATATTACTCTCAGGAACTACGTTTCTATTCTTTCCTCGTGATGTTCGTTCTGCTCTCGCTGATCGTCTTCGAGCGGTTCATGGACGATCCCTCTCCCCGCAACTCGATATACCTCGGCCTAACCCTGGGAATCACCTTCCTGGCCCATTTCATGGCCCTCTTTCTTATGGCGGGAATGATGGTTTTTCTTATCGTCACGGGCAGGATGAAAGGGAAGTATCTCAGGCACGGAGCGGCGGCGGCGGCGATAGCGCTTTTGATAGTGTCTCCCTGGATCTACAGGCAGCTCTATTTCCTGAACCGTATCAGGGTTGTCGATATTTCCGAACTGCCGGAATCGGATAAGTTGCGAGGGGAAAGCACATTGAGCATCTGGTCATACCCCTATATATTGTACGCTTTCTCCACCGGGTTTTCTTTCGGACCCGATCTGAGGGAACTCCATATGATCGGTTCGACCAGAGCCCTCCTGGAACGTTACTGGTACTATCTAGGGCCCGTGTTCCTTTTCTTCGGATTCGCATACGCCAGAGGGCTGATCAGGACATGGAGGGAGAAGCGCCTCGCTCTTCTCCTGTCGATTTCGCTCGTCACGGTCGTCGTTACGACTGTGATAGCGATGAAAAACATCAAGGTCTTCAACGTGAGATACCAGATGTGCGTATTTCCCGTATTCCTGGCATTCCTGGCGGCAGGGACCGGGGGCGGCAGGAAGACGAGGATTCTCCTCCTTATACCTCTATCGTTATTAATGCTCGCGGCCGACTGGAACTATCATATTAACCCTAAATATGCCCGCGACGATTTCCGGTCGGCGGCGGGATTCGTAGAGGAAAATGAAATTGCCGGTGATATCGTTCTCGTGGCGGGCTTCGATCTGAATTTTATGCACTACTACAAGGGGATCAACGAGGTGGTAACCCTGTATCCTTCCGCGATGACGAGTGACAGGGTCGGCGAGGAGATCTCGAAACTGAGCGCAACGGGAAATAGGATTTGGTATATCAGGTGCCGTAACTGGAGCGTCGACCCGGAAGATCTCATTCTGCTTTTTCTCTCAGACAATTCAAAGTCATTGTTAGTCAAGGAGATGCCCGGAATCAGGGTCTACCTATTCGAAAGAGCCGATCACTAGGAGACGGTTTCAGCCAGCGCCACGACGGTTCAGATATACCTCAATTATTTTATAAAAGAACTTAATAAATGCCGATGGTGTATGGCAGTACACTTGACACCGTTTGAAATGGTGCTATAATTTATTTGCAGGGTAAGGTGATATGGGAGTGTTCCGTGATGATGCTCGACCCGCATAAAAGAGGTTTCGTACAACGAATTACCACGGTGACAGGGGATCGGTGGTATTTTTTTTGAGGTATTGCCGCACCAACCGGTGTCGATTTCGATTGCTCCGGATCAAGGGGAGGAAGGCTATGAAAAGAACTATGATAATATGCGCAGCGTCATTGATAGTGTTCGTTGCCGGGTGCTCGCATTATTCGGCGATCGAGAAGGCTGATTTCACCGCCTTGGAGGATAGAGAGGACTTCCTCGATAAAAACCCTAATTGCGTTCACCGTGAGCATATAAGGAATGGAGAGATCACGCGGGGTATGAACGCGCAGGAGGTTATGGCTTCCTGGGGTATGCCCAATGTCTATCTCGTATCGAGGGATAAACCGGAAGAGTACTGGATATATTACACGGGAGACGATAATAAACAGTCCATACTGATATTTACGCTGGTGTTCGACTACGACAACAACCTGTGCGGCTGGGACATCGATATGAAGAGGTTCGACGACCACAGGGTCGTATCCCAATCCTCGGTGATCGAGAAGGAGCTGGACAGGGTCAACGACACTTCAAAGAAATAGATAATCGGTCGGGGATAGTGGGAATTGAAAAGTCGTGTCGATTCCGGAAAACTCCGAACGAGAGGGTGCTTCTCTTTTAACATTCCCTTTTTAAAATTGACTTTGACCGGTACCTTCACTATGCTGGAATCCGGTTGAGCCGTGTTTGGGTGAGCGATACAGGGGGATTTCGTGAACACTGCAGATTTCCGGAAAACGTCCCCGGAAGACGAGGAATCTCCGCCAGGGTGTTCCGGTATCTTTATTTCGGGAAAGACGAAGGCGGGTAGATTCAAAATCCAATCGAACCTGACCTGGGAACCTTCCGCCGATGTGATCGAGTCGGAGAGCGAGATCCTGGTCATCGTTGATATAGCAGGAATGGATAACCGCGATATCAATGTGATGACGGACGGCAGGATTCTGAGAATAAGCGGCGATCGAAGGATCAAGGCGGCGAAAGGCGGAAACCAGTTTCACCAGATGGAAATCCAGGTGGGTCCTTTCCGGAGGGCGATAGAGCTGCCTTCGGCCGTGGATCCTGGAAAGATCGCAGCGCGATACAGAAAAGGGATGCTGGAGATCCGCGTCAAAAAACTGGACACGCAGAAAACGGTAAAGAAAATCAAGATCGATTGAGCCACCCCGGAGGGCTTGAAAAGGAAAGGCCGGCAAAGTGAGTGGAACAAGGGACGATCACGATTTTATCAAGGAGATCCCGGAGGAGCTCGCCGTAATTCCGATCAACGACGGGGTGGTCTTTCCGTATATGCTCGTCCCGCTGGTCCTGAGCGACGGCAGGTTGATCAGGCTTGTCGATGAAGCTCTTGAAGGCAATAAGATCGTCGGCGTCTTCACCCAGAAGGATAGCGAGGTTTCGGCACCGGGAGCCGGCGATCTCCACAGGATCGGATGCGCCATGTTGATACAGAAGATGGCGCGCTTCCCGGACAATCATATCAGGATCATCGGCCAGGGACTGGCAAGAATCGAGGCAACCGTCTTTACCGATGACGAACCCTATATCCGGGCCAAGATGAGGGTCATGAAGGAACGGACGAGGACCGGCGACAAGGTCAAGGCGCTGATGCTGAATGTCGTCAACGCGTTCATAAGGCTCATCGACAAATCGGAGAGCTATCCGGATGAGATGAAGACGGTGGTCGCCGAAATCAGGGATCCGGGAAGGCTCTCAGACCTCCTCGCGGCCAACATCAATATGGAGATAGAGCAGAAGCAGAAAGCTCTGGAGCTGGTAGATCCCCTGGCGAGGCTAAATTTCATCTACGAGTTTCTCAACAACGAGCTCGAGATTGCCAAGATCGGTGAGAAGATCCGTAAGGACGTGCGCCAGGAGATGGACAAGGAGCAGCGCGAATACTATCTTCGCCAGCAGATAAAGGCTATCCAGAAGGAGCTGGGAGACGAGGATTCGGCCTTCGAGGTGGATGAGCTAAAGATGAAGATGGAGGCCGCCCGGATGCCGGGATATGCCCGGGAGGCGGCGATGAGGGAGTGGACCAGATTATCCAGGATGTCATCGAGCTCGGCGGAGTACATAGTGGCCCGGACCTATCTCGACTGGCTGCTGGAGCTTCCCTGGGAGACGGCAACGGAGGATATGCTAGACATAAAGAAAGCGAAAAAGATTCTCAACAGGGATCATTACGATCTCGATCAGATAAAAGAGAGGATCCTCGAGTTTCTCTCGGTGAAGAAGCTCAAGAACTCTACAAGCGGCTCGCTGCTCTGCCTGACGGGGCCCCCCGGAACTGGGAAGACCTCGCTCGGCAGGAGCATAGCGGCCGCCCTGGGCAGGAAGTTCGTCCGGATATCCCTGGGAGGCATACGGGATGAAGCCGAGATCAGGGGGCACAGGAGGACCTACATAGGGGCGCTTCCGGGAAGGATCATACAGGGGATAAAGACGGCCGGCACCAATAATCCCGTCTTCATGCTGGACGAGATCGATAAGCTCGGAAGCGATTTCAGGGGTGATCCCGCATCAGCCATGCTGGAAGTGCTGGATCCCGAGCAGAACCGTTCATTCGAGGATCATTATATTAATATTCCGTTCGATCTCTCGAAGGTTATGTTCATAACGACATCCAATGTAAGGGAGACGATCCCGCTTCCTCTCCTAGACAGGATGGAGGTTCTCGAGATACCGGGGTATATAACGACCGAAAAGATCCAGATAGCGAAAAGGTACCTCGTCCCGAGGCAGTTGAAGGAGAACGGGGTGGACGGAAAAAAGCTGGAAATCACGGACGATGCGATCCACGCGATAATAGACAGGTACACGCGGGAAGCCGGTGTCAGGAACCTGGAGCGGAAGATCGCCTCGATAGCGAGAAAGGCGGCGAGAAAGCTGGTCGAGGGAGGCCGGGGCCCTTACCGCGTAACGGCAAGAAACCTGAAGAGCTATCTGGGGGTGAAAGATTATCCTAGCCAGGAGATGCTCCTAAAGCCGGAGACGGGTGTTGCCACGGGAATGGCCAAGACATCGACCGGTGGAGTGATCCTGTTCGTCGAGGCGCTCGGGATAAAGGGCCGGGGTACCGTCAAGCTGACGGGGCAGCTCGGGGATGTCATGAAAGAATCGGCCGAAGCGGCGATGAGCTACGTAAGGTCGCACTTCTTACGCGAGCTGAAAGAGGAAAATTTCTTTGAAAATAATGACATACACCTTCATATTCCCGCAGGGGCGGTGCCGAAGGACGGTCCCAGCGCCGGGATAGCGATCGCCGCCTCGCTCGCGTCGATCGCCCTGGGCAGGAAGGTGCGGAACAATATAGCGATGACCGGCGAGATAACATTGACCGGCAAGGTTCTTCCCGTGGGCGCGATCAAGGATAAGGTTATCGCCGCCCACAGGGCCGGTATAAGGGAGGTTATCCTTCCGGCGGATAATAGGAAGGACCTCGATGAGATCCCCGCGAAGATAAAGGGGGATATTAAGTTCGATTTCATCGAAAGAGTCGAGGAAGGAATCTCCGTGGCGCTGGTAGGAGATGACGGCCCCGGGGGTGGAATAAAGAAAAGGAAAAAACGCTATGCAGGTAAGTGACGGCGATGGAAGGTTGGTTTCCAGGGCGCTGTCTCTTCTGGCCAGGCATGTCAGGAAGGACAGGCCGTTCACCCTGCCTTCAGATATAACGAATTCCGCGAGGTTGCTCTTTGTGGATTCCGGTGACGAGACCGATCTTCTTTTTGCGGCTCCCGTAGTTAACTGGTTCCACGAGAATTATCCCGGAATCAAAACGACCCTTCTCGTCAACAGCGATGATTCCGCCCTGGCAAAAAGCCTCATGAAGGTTCACTCGATACTCCGGTACGACAGGAAGCAGATGAAATTTATAAAGACCGACTATATCGCCCTGGTGCGGAAGCTCCGGAGCCTTTATATCGAGACGGTCATACTTCTGGGAAGGCGAAAGTCTTTCGAGAGGCAGCTGCTCGCCTTCGCCTGCGGGGCGATTACCAGGATCGGCTTTTCCAACCAGGGGGCTTTTCCCTTCTTGAACTGCGAGATAAAGGTATCCGACGAGAAATACGAAGGGGACAGGATGCTGGGGATCCTGGGAACCCTGGGGTTAAGGGGGGCCGAG
>CAZPAH010000054.1:0-18308 GCA_964584495.1 uncultured bacterium
GCCCGCCCGGTCCATGTATGCAGATGACCTGCGGAGTTATGCCGTGACGGGGCAGTCCCAGGGCGAGGGCCCGGACTATCTTCTCCGCCCCTCCTGTGACGAGCGTCGAAGCCAGGATGAAAAGAGAGAACTCTGTCGAGGGAGGTACCATATCGAAGGCCTTTAGAGGTACGGTGCTTCCCTGCGTCCCTGCTTGCATTTCAGATCGGTCAGTTTTGCATGAACACGCGCGGGGTTTCCGTATGCCAGGACGCCCGGCGGAAGATCCTTTGTAACAACCGAACCGCTGCCTACCAGCGTTTTCTCGCCAATCGTCACGTAGGGAACAACGGTGACATTTACGCCGATTCGGCACCCTTTCTTGAATATTGGCCCCTTCATACATTCCCCCGAATCGGGGCATCCGGGGTGAATATCGTTAGCTATCGTCACGCCCGGGGCCATGAAGACGTCGTCCTCTATAACGGTGAACTGAGCGATATAAATATTACAGTGAATCTTTACGTTATTGCCTATCCGGCAACCGTAATCGACAACGGAGTTGTTCCATATGGAGAAATGATCTCCGATCTCGTTCTGCTCCCGGATCACCACGTTGTGGCCGGTCTCGAAGGACATTCCGATCGTCGATCCGGCATAGATGACGCTTCCGCTTCTTATACGGGCGCCGCCGCCGATCTCGAGCTCTTCACCGACCCCCCGCCGGGGAGACAGATAACCCACTATCGCCCCCGGATCGACGACAGCGTCCGGGCCGAGGCGTACTTTACCCAATTTCAACGGGTTGTTTTGCACTGTCACACTTCCAATCCAGGTTAGTCCGGGTAGACGATCTCTATCTCGGTTCCGTTCGCGGCCATCGACCTGTCGACGGCGTCCAGAACGAGCAGCACCTCGAGACCATGAAGCCCGCTGCTCCGCGGAACTCCCCCGCCGATGCAATCGATGAAATGCTGGCACTCTATTTTGAGCGGTTCCGAATCATCCAGCTTCGGTATGGAGATATCGCCATATCTGTATGAAAGCTGGAATTCTCCGAATGTATCGTAATGCGGAATCACATCGACACCTTTGTCATAGATCCTGATTTTCTCGAGACTGGATATATCGTCGTAAACAAGCATCTTCTTGCTACCGACCACGGTCGTTTTTCTAATCTTGTTAGGATTCAGCCATGAAACCTGGAGGTTGGCGAGGATCGAGCCCGGGTAACGCATCGTAACGAAAGCGACGTCGTTGATCTCCGGCTGAATGTACGAATGTCCGACCGCCGAAACCGCCACCGGCCTGGAATTTAGAATGTAATTCATGATCGAAACATCGTGGGGAGCGAGGTCCCATACCACATTGATATCTTCCTGGAAGAGCCCGAGGTTGACCCGGGATGTCGATATGTAGTAGATATCGCCGAGCTCGCCCGTCGTTATAAGACTCTTGACCTTGTTCACGGCGGCCGTGTAGACAAAGGTGTGCCCCACCATCAGCGTCAATTTCCTGGCATCGGCCAGATCCACCAGTTCGATCCCCTCATCGACCGATTGCGTCAGCGGTTTCTCGCAAAAAACATGTTTACCGGCTTCGAGCGCCTCGACGGCGAGCTTGTAGTGGCTCGATACGGGAGTGGCGATCACGACCGCATCGATCTCGGGATCGTTGATTATCTCCGTGTAATCGGTTGTCGTCGCCAGCGACGGATACAACCGTTTCATATGATCGAGCCTCTCCTTCTTGAGATCGGCGCAGATCTTGACCTTGGCATCATTGAGGTTGATGAAATTCCTTATCAGGTTGGGCCCCCAGTACCCGCAACCGATTACTCCGACTGTAAGCAAGCTGCCTCCGTCCTGTTAATAGCCCCCGGTCCCGGCCAACATGACAGGCACCGTTCTCAACATGATCTTGAAATCGAGAAGCAGGGACCAGTGCTCGATGTAATAGAGATCGAGCATGACCATTTCGTGAAAAGGAACACTGCTTCTTCCGTTCACCTGCCATAACCCGGTCAGGCCGGGTCTCACCTTCAACCTGTACTTGTGCCACTCGTCGTAATGCTCGTACTCGTACTTCAGGGGCGGTCTCGGTCCGACAAGCGTCATCTCGCCCTTGAGGATATTGATGAATTGCGGCAGCTCGTCCAGGCTGGTCTTGCGCAGGAAACTGCCCACCGCGGTTATCCGCGGATCACGGACTATCTTATATAGATTATCGCCGCCGCCGTCAAGACCGGATTGATCCATTTGGCCTTTAATGAAATTTTTTGTGAATTCACGGTGAAGGGTATCGTCGCAGTCCTGTTTCATCGTGCGGAACTTGAAAAGGGCAAAAGGGGTCCCCTGCTCCCCTATACGCTCCTGTTTAAAGAATACGGGTCCCCTGGAGGTTATCTTGATCAGCACGGTAATAGCGAGAAAGAAGGGAAATCCCAGAATAAGAACCGTCAGAGATGCCAATACATCGATGAAACGCTTGATGAATCTCTCGAACCAGTTCCTGTCGCGCACGGAAAAGCCGGCGTCGGTTCCAAGACGTTCCGTCAGTTGCTGAACGTTATTTGCGTTGTCCAGGGCTAGCGAATACTTTCTCATAGCAGTCCCGCCTTAAGGACCCAGTCATTTTATGTCATTAACGTATAACCTATACCCCCTCCTTTTTTTAATGATTAGGTCGCAACCGCCTTTAGCAAGACATCGCATACGGTGTCGACCTGGGCCGGCTCCAGTTCCGGAAACATCGGCAGTGTAATGCTCGTTCGCATCAACTTCTCCGATACGGGGAACTCTCCTTCCCTGTACCCGAGGTTTTTGAAAGCGGGCTGCAGATGAATCGGCACCGGATAATGCTGCCCGTATCCTATCTCCGCTCCTTCGAGCGCCTTGCATACCTTGGCCTTGTCGGAAGACCCCAGCGCGAAGAGATGATAGACCGGCGTGCAATCGGGATGCACCGCCGCCATCCAGTAATCGGTCCCCTTCAACCGATCACGGTAGCGCCCGGCCAGCTCCCTACGTTTTTCATTCCACCGATCCAGGTGCTTGAGCTTCACTCCTAGGATCGCCGCCTGGATACTGTGAAGACGGTGGTTGTATCCCAGCTCGGAGTGCTCGTTTTTGATGACTTGGCCGTGATGCCTTATCCCTTTGATCATCCTTATCAAATCGGCGTTATCGCTCGTCACCGCTCCGCCCTCGCCGAAGGATCCCAGGTTCTTGCTCGGATAGAAGGAGAAAGCTCCGGCATCCCCGAGTGAACCTGCTTTTTTCCCTTTATACGTGGCGCCATGGGCCTGGCAGGCATCCTCTATAACTATGAGATTATGTTTCCCGGCTATTTTCATGATCGGGTCCATATCGCAACACTGGCCGAACAGATGAACCGGTATAATCGCCTTCGTCTTTTCAGTGATGGCCGCCTCGAGTTTAGAAGGATCCATAAGTGCAGTATCGGCAAGCACATCCACAATAACAGGAGTGGCCCCGATTATAGCGATGGCTTCCACCGTAGCTATAAACGTATTGGGCACGGTGATAACCTCGTCACCGGGTCCGATCCCGTAACCGAGCATCGCGAGCTGAAGGGCTGCCGTGCCGCTGCTTATTCCCGCACAATGCTTTGTACTACAATAAGTTGCAAATTGTGTCTCGAACTTTTCCAAGCCGGGGCCGAGAACGAATGCCGTATTATCGATCACTTCGGCGATAACCTTATCCAATTCGGGCCTTATCGCAACCGTCTGCTTGCTGAGATTGAAGAACGGAATCTTGCTCATACTCATGCGACTCCCACGTTGTTTATTTCATACCCTAACCCAAGTCTCCAAATTATAGCATTTTTAAAGGATTTTTACTACCCTCTATTTTCAGGGTTTACGATCAAGCGTTTAGACCGCCTTGACAAGAGTAGGAGTTACTATTACAGTGCTCGATGAAGGATCCCTGGTATTATTGAAATCGGAGGATATTCTGATGATCGACGGTGTAAGTGTCAAAAAACTCAAGGTAATTCCCGATGAACGGGGGCGTCTCATGGAAATCGTCAGGTCGGACGACGACGGGTTCGCCGGCTTCGGGCAGGTCTACATGACGACATGTTATCCCGGTGTGGTCAAGGGCTGGCACTACCACGGGAAACAGTACGATTACATGACGGCGATAGCGGGAATGCTCAAAATAGTGCTTTACGACAACAGGGACTCTTCCCTCACCCGGGGAGAGGTAAACGAGTTCTTCGCCGGGGAACATAACCCTATACGGATAACGATACCGCCGGGCGTATGCCACGGATTCAAATCGATCGGTACAACGGAGGCGGTGGTCATAAATACCGTCAGCGAACCTTACAAACACGACGATCCCGACGAATTCAGGATCGATCCCCACGAGAACGATATCCCCTACGACTGGGATCGCAGGGACGGTTGAACCTTGAATGAGGAATCGAAATGAGCCGTGTCTATGTAACGGGTGCCGAGGGCATGCTCGGCAAAGCCCTCGTTCCCCTTTTCAGGAAGCACTACGAGGTCAGGGGAAGCGATCTTCCGCTGTGCGATATCCGGGATCCCGAACAGATCATGAGGGATATCACCGATTTCTCGCCGGAGTACGTGATACACCTAGCTTCGATGACCGATGTGGACGGATGCGAGCTGCACCCCGAGGAGGCCCGCAGGACGAACGTCGACGGAACGAGAAATGTCGCTCTCGCCGCCAGGGAGTGCGGGGCCGTCATGGTCTATATCAGCACCGGGATGATCTACAGGGGCGATAAGAAGTCTCCCTACGTGGAAACCGATCCGCCGAATCCGGTCAATATTTACGGGAAGACGAAGTTCCAGGGGGAGCACGCGATGCGGGAGATCCTCTCGAACTTTTTCATCTTCAATACCTGCTGGGTCTTCGGCGGAGGCAGGGACGACAAGAAATTCGTTCCTAAAATCATCGAGCTGGCCCGTAACAACCGGGAATTGAAGGTTGTCGACGACAAGTTCGGCTCTCCGACCTACACCGTGGATCTTGCAGGGGCGATTCTCGATTTCATGGAATCCGAGATGTTCGGACGGTATCACTGTGTCAACAAGGGATGCGTCAACAGGTACCAGCTGGCCTCCAAGATCCTCGAAGTCGCCGGAATCGATACCTGCCGCTTGATCCCGGTTTCATCCGACGAATTTCCACTGCCGGCGCCGAGGCCCAGGATGGAAGCGATGGTCAACCACAAGTTCGAGCTGATCGGCCTGGACCCGATGAGAAACTGGGATGAAGCGATCGGCGAATATGTCAAAACTTTAATAAGATGATCCCCGCGGCGCTCAATCGATATTGTTGGCTCCAGTCTCGGAGACGAGGTTGCTCGCCCTTAAAAGCGATTCGAAGGTCCCTGCGTCGGTCCACCATCCTTCGAGAATATCCCAGGTTAGCTCGCCCTTCTCAATATAGGCGTTGTTGACGTCCGTAATCTCCAACTCGCCCCGGTTGGAGGGTTTGAGCGTCTTTATTATCTCGAAGACGGTATTGTCGTACATATAGATCCCCGTCACGGCGTAGACCGACTTGGGATCGGAGGGCTTTTCCTCAATCCTAACCACCCTGTCCCCCTCCAGAATCGGCACTCCGAATCTCGTTGGATCGGGGACCTCCTTGAGAAGTATCTTCGCCCCCGAGCTCTGCTTTTTGAAAGATTCGACGGCTTTTATAAAGTTCTTCTCGATGATGTTGTCCCCAAGAACGACACAGATCCTCTCGCCGGCCGCGAAATACTCGGCCAGCTTGAGCGCTTCGGCGATGCCTCCCTCGCCCTCCTGATAGGTGTAGTTGATATGCTCGAGGCCGAAATCGCGTCCGTTTCCGAGGAGCCTCAGAAAGTCGCCGGCGTTGTTGCCGCCGGTGACGATCAGTATATCCCTCAAACCGGCGTTGATGAGGGCCTGTATCGGGTAGAATATCATCGGCTTGTCATGTACCGGTAGAAGGTGCTTATTCGTTATCTTCGTAAGGGGAAGAAGCCTCGATCCGAGTCCCCCCGCTAGTATGATCCCTTTCATTGCGCTCCTCTCCTTTTATTATTCGGCCTTGAGAAACTACATTATACCGGTCCGGCCGGTCAAGCTCAAGTGATGAAGCATCGATCTTTCACGGCCGACCGGGGGACCGGGCAAATAATCCTTGATGAAAATCCCTGTATCCAATAGGATGGAAAGGTGGTGGAACGGTAATCGAGTGAAACCGACCGCCTCTTTGGTGCCGCTTTTCGTTGTTTCCCTGTCGCCGGGATCTTCCGCCCGGACCCGGGGCCGTCGGGATTCGGGCCGCCGATAAAATACTTTCTCCGTCTTATTGGAGACGACGCATGACTCGGACAAGAAATCCTCATGGCCATTTCAAGATAAAGGATTGCGCCCTTTCCGCCCTGGCCACGGGCAAGAGGGCCCAAACCCTTAGGGAACTTCGAGATAATATCGAGACGGTGATGCCGGGGTCGATATACTTTCATTTCTGGGGGGGGATGCTCAAACCGAGGTTCGACGATCCCGAGTACAACAACGATTTCGCCTCATGGGCCCGACATGCGCTGCACGATAAGATTCTCGCCGAGAGACTCGGGATGATCGATCCGACAACCCTGCCGGACATGGAGGATCTCAGGCGGGAGCTGCTGGAAATAATCGAGGAGCGGCTCGACGAGAACGATCAGGTTCCATCCTGCGGACACGACCAGCAGTTCTATTTCATCACGTCGCAGATAGTGGTTTTCAATACGGGCAACGTTATAAAAAAAGCGCCCGAGCTTCTCAAGGTCGTTCCTTCGATGACGGCGAGCAGCATCTTCTATCATTTCATAGACGCCAGGAGAAGGACCTTCGGCCACATGGACGATTTCTGCTCGTGGCTTTACGGTTTCGACGAAAAGTACGTGGATCTATGCGAAATTATAAGAAGCGTCGATCCTTTCTTCTGGACACTCACCGAGCTTCGCGATCGGCTGACGAAGATAGTGAGGGATTATTTCGGGGGAAAACGTTGATGCCTACGATACTAGATCAATACGCCGGAATAGTGGGAGAAGATGTTATCGATCAGCTTCAGCAGCTCGTCAACCCGTTGAAGGGGATTCGTGTCGTTCACGTAAATTCCACGAAGAAAGGGGGCGGTGTAGCCGAGATTCTCGACAAGCTCGTGCCCCTTAAGAAAGAGCTTGGAATAGATGTCAGCTGGGAGATTATCGAGGGCAACGAGGAATTTTTCAGGTGCACCAAAGGGTTTCATAACGGACTGCAGGGCAACAGGGTCGAGATCCCCAGCTCTCTAACCAAGGCCTACGAGGATACGAACGCAGAGAACGCCGAGAAGCTCCGTGATAAGCTGGAGAACGCGGATATCGTGTTTATTCACGACCCGCAACCGGCCCCTCTTCTGGATCTATGCCCCGGCAGGAAGGGGAAATGGATCTGGAGATGCCACATAGACGTGAGCAGGCCTTTCAGGCCCGTCTGGAGATACCTCCGTAATTTCATAACCAAATACGACGCCAGCATCTTCTCGCTCGCGGCCTTCGCCCAGCCCCTCCCCCATATCGAATACCTCATTCCACCCAGTATCGATCCGCTCAGCGAAAAGAATATTGACCTCGGGCCGGAGGAGATACATTCGTTGATAGAATCTTTCAACATCGATCCGAAGAGGCCTCTTATGCTGCAGGTTTCGAGGTTCGATATCTTCAAGGACCCGGTCGGCGTAATACAGGCTTACCGCCTCGCGAAAAAATCGATCCCTTCGCTGCAGCTCGTTCTCGCCGGCGGGGAAGCCACCGACGATCCGGAATCGAGGACCGTGCTCGATCAGGTCAATACCGCGGCTAACAGCGACGAGGATATTCACATCCTTCTGCTCCCCTCGGACGCCCACCGAACGATAAACGCCCTTCAGAGATCGGCCGACATCGTCCTTCAAAAATCCACCAGGGAAGGATTCGGGCTGACGGTCACGGAGGCTATGTGGAAAGGGAAACCGGTGATAGGCGGGGATACGGGCGGTATCAGAATACAGGTAGTCAACCATCAAACCGGCTTCCTAGTCAACACGCCGGAGGGGGCGGCGCTTCGGATACGCTACCTCCTTCTTCATAAGGAACTGATGGCCAATATGGGAGAAAAGGCGAGGAAATTCGTTAAGGAAAACTTCCTCCTAACGCGGCACCTGAGGGAATATCTCACATTGATGGTTTCCCTGCTTCACGGCCGCGGAGACAGGATAGAACTTGAATGATCCCGGTCGACGGCCGGTGGTGAAATATCATATGCAGATTTTGAGATCCGATCCCGATCCTTCAGAATTCCTTGAAAAGCTGCCTTTTTCCAATAAAAAGCTTCTACTGCTCGATTACGATGGTACCCTCGCGCCTTTCAAATCGGAGAGGGACAGGGCTTTCCCGTACGAGGGGGTCAAGGAGCTTCTCGAGAAAATCCTCGATCACAAGGATTGTCGAACCATAATCATCAGCGGAAGGCCGGCGGGCGATATAGTGAAGCTTCTTAATTTCGATAAGCCGCCGGAGATATGGGGATGTCACGGATGGGAGCGACTTTTCAGGGATGGAAACTATATTTCCCAAAAGCCCGGGGATAAGGTACAATCGGCCCTGGATAAAGCGTACGGCCTGGCTATGGCAGAGGGACTCGGAGATAGACTGGAAAAAAAAGCGGTGTCGGTCGCCCTCCACTGGAGGGGTCTGGACGCTCAGGAAAAAGGATCTCTCGAAAAAGCGGCAAGGGATTTATGGAACCCTCTCGCATCCCAGGAAGGCCTCGAAATGATGGAATTCAACGGCGGGATAGAGATACGCCCCACCGCAATCGACAAGGGAACCACGGTCAAAACCGTCATAAGGGAATACGGGGCGGATGCGGCGGCCGCCTACCTCGGGGATGACAGGACCGACGAAGATGCTTTCCAAGCTATCGAGGGATGCGGTATCGGTGTGCTGGTAAGCGAACGTCTACATCCGACATCCGCTTCGATATGGCTGAAGCCTCCCGGCGAGCTTCTATGGTTCCTGGAAACCTGGTCGGAAAGCCTTGGAGAAATTGATGAATAAATTCTCTAAACACCTGGTTATCGCGTCGAACAGGCTGCCGTTCGTTCTCGAACGAGTCGGCGACCGATGGCGGATCATCCCCGGATCGGGAGGTCTGGTCACCGCGATGGCGCCTGTCCTCAGAGACAGGGGCGGCCTCTGGATCGGATGGCCCGGAACCAGCGAAACGGAAAACATCTCGGCGCCGCTTGAGGCTGCGGCCTCTGATGCCGGATATTCGATGAAACCCGTTTTTCTGTCCGAAAGCGAAATCCAGCAATACTATGAAGGATTATCCAACGAGGTGATATGGCCGCTCTTTCACGACCTGCAGTCGTACTGCAACTTCGAACCTTCATACTGGCAAGTCTACCGGAAAATAAACAAACGCTTCGCCTCGGTGATAGCAGAGAGCTCCAGGAAGGACGATTTCATATGGGTGCACGATTATCACCTCATCTGCGTGGCCAACGAGTTGAAAAAGATGGGGCTCCGGACCCGCACTGGATTCTTTCTTCATATCCCGTTCCCCACGCCCGATATCTTCATCAAGCTTCCATGGAGGATCGAGATCCTCAAGTCGCTCCTCGATTACGACCTGGTCGGGTTTCAGACTCTCGGCGACAGGCGGAATTTCGTCCAGTGCTTGAGAACCTTCATCCGCGATATTTCGACCTCCGGAAAGGGACAGGTAATATCGGTTAAATCGGGAGACAGGACTATCCGCGTCGGATCGTTTCCGATCAGCATCGACTACAAGGAATTTTCACGTCTCGCCGGATCGAAAGAGGTCGCGGACAACGCCTGGTATATCCATGAGGATCTCCCCGAGGTGAAGATCGTGCTCGGCATCGACCGCCTCGATTACACGAAAGGTATACTCTACAGGCTGAAAGCCTTCCGGCTTTTCCTCGAGAACCATCCCGAGCTTCACAGGAAGATCACGCTCTTTCAGGTAGTAGTGCCGAGCCGCAGGAACATCCCCATGTACCAGGACCTCAAGGTCGAGATAGAGAGGCTGGTAGGCGAGATAAACGGCATGTTCACCAAGACCGGATGGGTGCCGATCCATTATATTTACCGCTCCCTGTCCAGGCTGGAGCTGCTCGCCTATTACAGGACCGCCGAAATCGCGTTGATAACACCGCTGAAGGACGGGATGAATCTTGTAGCGAAGGAATACTGCGCATCCAATATAGAGCAATACGGCGCTCTGATACTGAGCGAGTTCGCCGGAGCGGCGGCGCAGCTGCAGAAGGGTGCCATCATGGTGAACCCCTACGATATAAAGGGAGTGGCGGAAGCCCTCTTTGCCGCGTACACGCTGCCCCTAAAGGAACGTAAAGCGAGAATGAGAAAAATGCAGCAGTCGGTTGCGCGCTATGATATCTACTGGTGGGTCAATTCGTTCCTGGAGGCCGCGATAGCCGCCAACCTCGACAGCTTCCCCCTGATGGAGGAATACCGTCCCGATCAGGCGGCTAAATCAAAATCGGCGGGCGAATAGCGCGACTCACGAATCCTCGTCACCGGATCTCACCCTCTCGCGCCTCCGGAGCTCAACGGAGCCGAGCGGAGCGGCGGAAAAAGAATCCTTGTTTCTAAAATAGTCGGCCACCCTCCTGTTGGGCAGAAAGGCCCTTCTTCGAACCGTCACGGTTATATCGTACCTGCCTTCAGCAAGATATTCGGGAAGCACTATCCTGAAATTCTGTCTCACGATCGACCCATCCTCCCATTGATCGGGATAGGCGTCCCCGCTTCTTACCCTGCCCGAAACGGTGTACCTGTAAAATTCACCGTTACGCCTTTCGATACTCCTTCGGTACTGCTTTCCGTACCACTCCCTGTAGAAAGAACCACGTGGGAAACCGGTATCCATCCTAACGGTCCACTCGGCGGGAAGCCCGAACTCGAATCCGGGCTCGGCCGACCAGCAAAAATACCCGGCAAGTGTATCGCCCGGAGCAAGGATCTTCCTGTCGAGATGAAACCTTTCCAGGAATATTCCACACCCGGTATCTAATCCGGGAATCGATTCTTCCGGGTCCCCTGCCCCGCAAACCAGCTGCCTAGTCACCGGCAGCGAGCATCGTACATCTATCTCCCTTTCGGGTATAGACCATTCGAGACGGAACAGGATATAGCCGTCAACCTCGCGGATCTCCTCGACGAAGGTGCTGCATGAACGTAGCTTCTTAATAACCCCTTCGAGGTCATCGAAATCGACCGTTCCGAAGAAATCCGTGCTCCGGTCGGGACCGGTATTCAGTACTATATACTCCACTCCTTCTTTCTTAAGCCATCCCAGGCTGCTCGAAAGCGGAACCGCGGGAGAAAAAAGATTCCTCGTTTCCTTGAGCCGCTCGATGGCTTGAGGGTCCGCCGGCGAGCCATGCTGGTCGAGTGTCACGGCCACGAACTTATCGGAAAAGGCCGAGATCATATAGGACGTCCCCGGATCCGAGATAATAACGGCGTGCCTCGGAATTCCCTCGAACAGCGATTCGAAGAAGTCTTCCATTCCGGCCCGCTCCGCATCGTCCTGTCGGACGATGCGTGAAACGGCCGCCATCGAATCCCGCGCCGCGAACCTGAGAGGCAGCATTATGAAGATCGCTATCGCGGCGGCCGCCGTGAGCCTTCTCGCCGCAGCTCCCGCGAAAGAGGATTTCCCCGCCGATCGGGGTGATCTCCCTATCAGGAGAAGGCGGAACAGCCCCGCCATCGCTAGGGCGAGAAGAGGCGCTGCCGGAGCGGCATATAGAATTCTGTAGTGCAGATACCCCAAGTTTTTTTCAAGGAGAGCGGCCGTCAGCGGATTCAGCACGGCGACCACGGGAACGAGGAAAAGAAGTCCCGCCAGAATGCCTTTCTCCCTATCGGGAGAGAGGTAGAATATGAACGGGGCAACTGCGATCGCGTAAAAGATTCCGGGCCCGAATTCGAGGATGAACTGCGCGGGATCGAGGATGCCGAAAATGCCGCCCAAAACCATCATTCCCTGCCGGTGGGTGTGAATCGCGTTGAAATCACCCATGGCCGGGATTAATCTAAAGGCGGCCGGAACAGCCAGGGCGGCAACCAGCACGGCCACACCCGCCCAGAACCTCCCCTGGTATCTCCGCCTGTCTGCTATGTAAGCGTAGCATAAAAGCGAAACGGCCGTCACTCCGATCAGCAATATGAAAACGATATGGATCGCCGCCCCTACGATCGATATACAGAAGAGAAGAACCAGGTTCCATCTCCCCTTTTCCCTGAGATACCTTAGAAAGAAGGCCCCAGCCCCCCAGGCGAGGAAGGCGGCGACATTGCGGCTGTACGATATCTTGGTCAGCCATTCGAATCCTCCTCCCCTCTCGAAAAGGAGGAGAAATATCAGCGCGAGCAAGGTCAATCCGCCCGATCGTAGAATTTCCAGAGCGAAGATCCAGAAGAAGAGAAGGCAGAAAAACGCCAGGAATGCGGGCATCACCTGCCAAATATAGACGGGGGTCGTGTCTGACTGGAAGCACCAGAGGGCCGTGACCGGATGCCAGATCCCTTTCCTCGGATCTAACCCCTCGCCGTCTCCATTCCTGTAGAACGAATCTCCCGGAAACAGCTCCCCACCGTCCAGGCTCCTGCGGATGAAACTTATATGGTCCAGCGAATCGCTTTCAACACCCGTCTCCCCGCTTCCCAGGAAAAATGTGAAGCATAGGGCAAACAGAAGAATATAAATAGGAAGCAATCTCCCGGCTCTTCCGGGCACCGTCCCTCCTCCGCTTTTGAACCTGCCGATCACATCTCCACTTTCCTTCAGATCGTCCACCCTCGATCGTCTGTAAAAGTCGATGAGGAGCATGAGGATCAGTAGAAACAAGCCGATTGTTGAAATCGAACCGTATGATATCCCCGGAATCAAGCCGGTAAGGACGATGAGCGATGCGAAGAGAAGCCCGAAGGCGAAGATACCGGCAACGCGGATGACGGTAAAATCCGGTTTCCTGTGAACGAGCAGATCGACGAGCATCCCCGGAAGAATAAAGAGGCTGTAGAAAGCGAGCGAGACACCAACGATATCCGGGCCGGGTACTATTTTCCTTCCCGTCAGGTACGACAGGATTACGATAACGAGATTAACGGCGAGAAATATCGATCCGCCTCTCAAAGCTTCGCTCCCGTTCTTTTCCGGTTTGTAAACGTTCCGCGCGGCATGAGCTCCTAGTATGTTCTGCTCACGAGATATACGCCGAAACAGATCACTACGATCCCGGCAAACCTTACCAACGAGAAAGATTCATTCAACAGCCAAGGGGCCAGTAGCGCGGTGATCACGTACGATAGGCTCACCATCGGAAAGGCCCAACTCAACTCCGTCCTGGAAAGAATCATGATCCAAAGAACGGCGCTGACCGCGTACGAGCAGAATCCGCCGATCACGAAACCGGAAGAGACTATCTTCGGAATGGAGGAAACTAGGTTGCCGGGGCTTATCTTGCCTATCGAGTTGATTCCCGCTTTCATCATGAACTGCCCGGCCGTGTTTAGGCATACAGTCATGATTATAAGAAGCATGCTCTTAATCATTTGCCGGCGTCCTCCAGTTTCTATCCCTGTCCGTTGATTATCTTCCACGGGGCCTGAACCTGAGCTTAAAAAGGTAAAGCAGGTTCTCGAGCCCGTCCTTCCACATCTCCAGCTTAACCTCTCCCACGCGGGGATGATAGTCAATATGATACTCGGCGAAACGCACATCCCTGCTCCTGGATGCTTTTATCTTTATCTCCTCGCTAAGGGGCATTCCATCGCTCTCCGGCTTGAACTTGTGATATGCCTCGCTCCTGAAAATCCACATCCCCGATTGGGAATCCCTTATGCGGCGCATGAACAGGAGGAAAGTCGCCATTGTAAGGATCGTATTGCCGATCTTCTTGGACAGGTCCATCGCGGACCGGTCCGAGAGCGGAAACCGGGAAGCGGAAATGAAATCCAGCTCGCTATCGATCAGATGATCTATGCACTCCTCTATCTGCTCGGCCGGGTAGGTCCCATCCCCGTCCATCGTGACCGTTATATCCCCCGTGACCTCCGGAAGACCGGCCTTGTACGCCGCTCCGTAGCCCTTTTTCTTCTCGAAAACGACCCGCGCTCCCATCCTGCGGGCCACCTCCGCCGTTCCATCCGTCGAATCGTTATCGACCACCACTACCTCGTCGATCGATTCGGGAAGGGACGATATGACCCGGGCCACTCCCTCCTCCTCGTTATAGCAGGGGATTACAACCGATATCTTCTTGCCGCGATACATACGCCTTCTCCCGCTAGAAGAGATCAACCAACTTTTCCCTGAATGGGATAGGCAGCTTCAATATGAGCTTTTTTTCTCTCTCGCCTATAATCCTCATTACGCGGAATCCACCGAAGAGAAGAGCGATCGCTACCGCTATCTCCACTGCAAGAGCGGGCAATGAGCTATATCTCGACGATACGAGCGCCAGCATGGCCGCGGGAAGGGCGGCTATATACGCTCTGAATATAAAACCGGCCGGTATCCTTATATGCGGCTCGTAGCGTACGATGAGGAGCCTGAAGATCGCTATACCGAATACGAACGTTATCGCCACCGGCGGCAGTGCCCCCCAGAGCCCGTACCTGGGAATCAGGAGCAGGTCGAGACCTACGTTAATAACGGCCAGAATGCTGAAAGCGATCATGTTAACCCAGCTTTTTTCCATAACATACAGAGCCATGCTCAGCGGAGTATAGAGAAACGAATATGAAAAAACAACGAAAAACAGTTGAGCCAGGATCGCCGCCGGCAGCTTCGCGCTACCGAAGAGGAGAGGTATCAGCGGCCTGGCGAAAGCGAAACCCAGCGCCGCCACCGGCATGACGAGAATGTAGAGAAGCCTGTAGTAGATATCTATGGCCCCAGGAAGGTTTTCACTGCTCCGGGCGTATACCTCGGAGGTCCCGGCCAGGACTATAGGCCAAATCGTCAGTGGGATGAATTCGAGAGCCATCTGGGGAATGTCGTAGCCGAGCCCGAAAAAACCGGTGGCTTCCATGCCGCTGAACCTGCCGAGAATGAGGACCTCCGAATGCCTCCATACCACCTGATTCAGGAAACCGGTGACGACGAAGGGAAGGGAAAACCTGAGAACCTTCCCTAAGCGGGGCGATGGCATCCCGTCGTCCCCGTTCGAGCGGAAGAGACCGATTACTCCCGGCAAAAGCGAGATCGTCATCCCCATGTTGACTGCGGCGCCTGCGGCGAAATAGCCGACGATGCCCGTTCCAAGCTTAAGTAACAACATTAACAATACCAGATAACATACGTTGCCTATTACTATTGCAAGGCTAAGCCTTTTTGTCTCATACCATGACTGGAGAATATTTGTGACCATCAGCATCGAAAGCTCGAAGATCGACATGGCAATCGCGACAACGATGTAGATCGTGTATCGGCCCGAGTCTAGCGAGTAGAAGGAGCTGATCAGCGACGAGGTGAAGAAGACCGCCGCCAGCATGAACCCCCAGACGAGAAGCTGAAACACCATCAACCGGCGCAGAGTAGGTATGAAGGAACGCATCCCCCCTTTGACTCTCAGCGATGGGAGGTATTTCAGAACAGCGTTACCCCCGCCCAGCAGGATTACGACCAGCGCAAAGCTCTTGATGGTCTTTAGGATATTGAGGAATCCCCAGTTGTAGTCGCCCAGTATCCGTACAACGATGATATAGCTTACCGGAACCGCCATCATCCGGGCGACCTTGGCGAGCAGGTTCCATGACATCGCCCTCCCTACCTTCTCTACCGTCATCTCAGATCCCACCTCCCGCCCGGCCATCCAGCAGATAAGGTGATATGCCGGTCAGATCGACCAGATCCTCAGGTATACGATCGTTCGAGAAAAGTGCCGAATGCATGCAGGAAAGATCCGGGTGGTAACCGTGCATCCCGGCGACCGGTCTCTTCCCCATGAAGCTAGGGAGGATTATTGATCCCCCCTCCACGAGAAATATTATCTCTCCATAGACGGCGGGCTCGAAAAGCACTCCGAGATTCTCCATCTCATCCCTCGATAGTATCCTTCCGTGGGGGGAATCATGGAGCAGCTCCGTTATCCGCTCCCCGGCACGTTCCGAAAAGATCCTGAACCTGGCCATCGTTGAATCGTAGAAAGGAATGAAATCGCCGGGCACCGACAGCCCGAGCGATTCAACAAGTCCCATGAGGTCGACATGACGTGAAACATCGCACATACCGTGATCCCCGACGACGACGAAGCGGATATCTTCGCGCAGAGAAGCCAACCTGTCTATCCTTTCGCCGTAGCGGCGGAGCCGCTCCCCGATCCGGTCGTCACTGCAGCCGTACCGGTGAAGATCAGAATCGAGGGCGGCCGTGTAGAGAAGGTGGAACTTCTCGCGGCCCTGCGCCAGGGAGGTCTCGAGCATATCGAAAGCTTCTTCCTCCGGGGTATTGTAGTCCCTGACGAAGCAGGGGATACCGCCGGATTCGAGCTCGTCCAGAATCGAGCGGCACCCGTCGAATGCCCCTCTCCGGAAGATGCTCCTTCGTGAAGGAAGATCGAGATTTATGAGAATATCCCGCGGAATATCGTAGATGCTGTAATACGAGCTTATTCTGTCCATCCTCTCGAGTTTCCACGAAAGAAGGCGCCTGACCCAGAGGCGGTCGGTAGTAGCTCTTCTAGGAAGCTTGTCCAGCCAGCCGAACGGCGAGGATCTTTCAGCGAACGAGTACATCATCCATTGTCGGTGCGAGGACGGCGGCAGCCCGGTCATTATCGTCGACAGCGCGGCCTGGCTGAATCCCAGGACCGATCTGAGGCGCCGCCTATTCTCCATCGATTTAGGCTGAAACCGGTGATAGGTCGCCATATCATCGCCGAGCGCGTCGATAATTATCAGCACGGTGGCTCGATCGAGCATCTAATCTTCACTCCTCCCGAAAACAAGCTGGCGCCATGTCGAATGAAGCCTCGCCGCCGCCTTTCTCCAGTTCCCTCCACTGTAGGGAAACCCTCCCCCGGCCCCGCGTACGTTCGACTCGATTCCATTGGAGACGGCGAGATCCGCAAGCCTTACACCTTGTTCACGGATGAATTCATGGGGCGTTTTGCAGAATATCACGGTCCCCAAAGCGGCCGCCGCCCGCCATCTTTCTTGCGGGGGAAGTGAGCGCAGGAACGCCCGCCAGCCACGAAGGTTGCTTCTTTTCCAGCCGCCCCTCTTTCTGGACCTGAGAATCGTCTCCGCCGGGGGAGACCTATCCTTCCAGATCGCTCCTTGCAGGGAGTATTCGACCGTTCTCCATGCCGTGAGGGTATCCGAGACCGCATCGAGCCAAAGCATCCCGGCATCGTCCCCGGCCGTTATCGAACCATTCAGCCCGGGCGTTATCTTGAAATATGTCCACTTCCTTATCTTCTCTGCCAGGTCTTCTCCGATGAGACGGCATAGAGGCTCCCTCTCCCCGTTCTTCAGCATATACTCCATCCTCGCAAGATAACCCGGCCTGTAAAGTCTTTCCAGGCATAATAAGGCCGTAAGGATATCCGTATAGGCCCTTGAAAGATGATACGAGAAAATACATCGCTCTTCGATCTCCTGCGAACGCGCCGGGATATTGCCGAGGAGGGAAACTATCCTGTTCTCGAGCAGCACGGCGCCCTCCCCGCCGTTCACCTCCCCGGGGCCGAAATCGGGGAGAAGCTCCAATGTCCGGGGATCTCCGGCAAGCATGATCCCCCGTTTGCGCATATCGTAGACTCCGGGTGATCTTTCCAGCCCTTCGAGCTCCTCCGGCGTCCTGACGGCGATGTCGACATGACCGTGGAACTTCGCCCCGGTTAATAGCCCCTCGCACCGTGAGATCACCTCTTCCTTTTCCCGAAGGACCCTTCGATGGACGGCACCGTCCTCTACCACGAGAACAAGATCGATATCGGAAATGATCAACGTCTTTTCCGCGTCGAAGGCAACGGACCCTTCTCCCGAGGCAAAACTTCCACAGAGAAAGAGTCCCCTGTAATTACCCTCGCCTGCCGCCGCAGTGATTACGTCCGCGCACTCCTCGAGAAACAGGCCGAAGCGCTCTTCGGTCAATACCGGCACGGAACCATCTCCGCCCGGCCGGTCCAAATGAAAAAACCCGTGCTCGGTGCACGGGTCGTACTCGTTGTTCACGTTTTCAAGCAATTATACCCGCCTGTAGATGAACTCGG
>CAZPAH010000055.1:0-17845 GCA_964584495.1 uncultured bacterium
CGGCTTCCTTGATTCTTATCGTATCGGGATGCGGCGGCGGCAAAAGAGAGGGGGAAGCGCTCGAGAGGTATGGCGTGTTAAAAAGCAAAGCCGTCGAATTGTACCCCCTGCTCCATCCTCTGAGAGGTTCCAGGCTCGGTATATACCGATCCGACTCCCTGCTCTTCACCTTTTCCCCCGGGGAAGTGGACCGGTTTTCCAGAACGGCCGGCTCTATTCTCGACAAGCTCCTCAAGCTGCCCGCAGCCGACCTGGACAAAGAGACACTCGATGACTCGGCCGTGCTTATACAGTGGCTCAAGGGAGAGTTGTTCTGCCTCGGCGAACTGGAGACACACAAGCATAATCCCCTGCTCTACTGCTGGATGCTGGAGGAAGCGCTGTTCGGCATACCCTCGCGTTTCGAACCGCCCCGCCCGGGAGAGCTGGAATCGTACGAGAAGCGACTGAATCGAATACCGTCGTTGATAGAAAGCTGCATGGATCAGATCGAAAAACCCGCCGGGGACCATGTTCTGCTGGCGCAGGAGCGTATCTCCTCCCTGATCGAGTCGATTCCGGGCCTCGAGGATATCTGCCGGGAGAGATACGGTCTTGTTCCCGACGGACTGCGGGCGGCCGCGGCCTCTGTCGAGCGTTTCGACCGATTTCTCACCGTCGACCTGCCCGACGTGATGCACGGCCGGTTGATTTTGGGAGTGGAGGATCTTTCGAATATCCTGAGATATTCCGAGAATCTCGATATCGATCTAAACAAGCTCGCTTCCGATGCGGAGAAAGAAATCGTCAAGCTTGTTTCGAGAAACAGATCGGCGATAAACTCCCATGCCTCGGGAGCGAGAACCGGGCAGTCCGCTTCATCGGACAGGCGGGCCGCCGGCTCGACGCCTGACCCCGCCGAACATCCGGGTACGGACGGCCGGGACGAGAGCGTGAGCCCGGGCAGCGCCGATATCCCCTCGCTCGTCGAGAACATCGAACATATGATATCGAATCTCCGCATCAACGACGGGGATCAGGGAAGGATGACGGAGATCGTACGCCGCGAAGAATCGCTGCTTGTAGCGCGGATACCGGTCAATCCTTATCTCACGATTCCTTTTCCTCAATCCGACCGATTCGTAGGAATAATCACCCCCCCTCTTTCCGGCCTGCCCTGTACGACCGGGATCGCCTACACTCCGCCGGGAAGGGAGGAGGACAGGGCCCATCTCGTCTATGAAATCATCGAGGCCTCTTCACCGGTTTCCCAGCCGGCCTATCTCGATTGCATGAACGGGAAATTGCTAAGGACGCTCCTGTCGTCCGAAACTTTCGCCTCGGGATGGACATATTATAACGTCCAGGAGATGATCAGAAAATGGCCCGAGATAAATACCGATCTGGCGATCATCGAATCGCATGAGAAGATACTCGCGCTCGCCAGAACCGTCGCCGTCATCAACCTGCATTCCGGAGTATTTACGGTGGATGCCGCCGTGGAATTTCTCGTTGAAAAAACAGGGATGCCGGCGGAGAAAGCCGCCGAAGAGGTTTTTCTCGCTTCGGCCTTCCCTGCGATCGCATTCAGGGGCATATCCCTCATGCAGATCGATGAGATGGTCAAGAAAGCATCCTATGCTTCGAGAAAGAGCAGGCAGCGTATAGATGTAAGGGGATTGCTTCTCGACAACCGCTCCCTTCCCCTCTCAATGATCCTGGAGATGATACCGGAGTGAAACAATACAGGGAACAGGCCGTATTACTAGACGGAGGTGACCCGCTATGAAAAAGATCGTTATTGCGATTGCAGCCGCCATGCTCATAATCTATCCCGGTGGTGCTTCAGGAGAAGAGATTAACAAGGACTTTCACAAGAGCTTCAGCGTGAACAGGGAGTCATGCCTGAGGCTGCATCATGGCGACGGAGACGTGACGATCAACGCCTGGGACAAAGATATTCTCGATATAGAGGTGCACTACTACGCCGAGCATAAGCATCTCGGAAGCGGCGATAAAAGGGATTTCGACGTAGAATTCAAGGAAAAGAACGGCATCGTGGAAGTGACGGGAAGGGAATCCTCGCCCTCATTCCTCGGATTCCAGGTTTTTATCATAAGGGATTATACCTACACGATACACGCTCCCAGCTATCTCCGTCTCGATCTCGAAGGAGAAGACGGAACTGTCGATATAGAGGGCTGGAAGGGAAATATCGAATGCCAGGTGGATGACGGTGATATAGGTATTTTCAATACCGAGTCGCCGCGCACCAGGCTCAAGTTCGAGGACGGCGAGATCGATATCGAAGGCCACAAGGGGAACATTGACCTGGTTGGGGACGACGGAAGGGTCCGTGTAACCGACAGCAGGATACCCGAGGGGCACATACAGGTCGTAGACGGCGAAATCAAGATCAAGGACTGCGACGGCAACTTCGAGCTGGAATCTGACGATGGAGATATCGAGCTGTACCGGTTGAAATCTAAATGGCTCGACATCGAGTCTTCCGACGGAGATGTAGAGCTGGATCTTCTTAAGACCAACGAGCTCGACCTCAATATCCGGACCGACGACGGGGATGTTATCGTCGACATCGAGAAGGAGATTTCCGCCTCTTTCACGATAGATGTAGATGACGCATCGATCAGGATAGATCTCCCTTCCGCCACCAACGTTCACCGGGGTGACAACTGGATGTCGGGGACTATCTACGGGGGCAAGGGGAAGATCAGGATACGCACGCGGGAGGGCAACGTCACGATGAAGGAAAGAAGGTAGGAGCTAGAACCCACAACGGCCGGAGTTGTATACTATCTCTCCGCCGAGCACGGTAACCTCTATCGTGATGTCCGGTATATGCGCCGGGTCGATATTCATAATATCATCGGATAAAATCACGAAATCAGCCAGTTTCCCCTTTTCAAGAGATCCTTTGATATTTTCCTGGTGGACCGCCCAAGCGGCGTCCAGGGTGAACGCCCTCACGGCTTCCTCCACGGTCAACCTCTGCCCGGGAAACCAGCCTCCGTCGGGCTTTCCCTCCAGGTCCTGCCTGGTCACCGCGGCATATATCCCAAGCAATGGGTCAATCGATTCGACGGGGAAATCCGATCCTCCCGGAATCCTGCAGCCCGAGTCGATCAGAGATCTCCATGCGTATGCCCCTTCCAACCTATCCACACCCAGGCGGTCGGCCACCCAAGGCATATCGGACGTGCAGTGGGTGAACTGCATCGATGGAACGATGCCGAGAGACGAAAACCTTTCGATATCACCGGGTGCGAGTATCTGGGCATGTTCTATCCTGTGACGGAGATCCGCGCCCGGCGATTCCGCCAATATTCTCTCGAAAATATCGAGGACGATGCGGTTCCCCCTGTCTCCGATCGCATGAACGGCCGTCTGCAGCCCCCTCTCGTGGCATTCCATAAGTTTCTCGTACAGCTCGTCCGGATCGAGAATCAATAGGCCCCTGTTACCGGGATCGTCGCTGTAATCATCGAGAAGGGCCGCACTGCGCGCCCCGAGCGATCCGTCGCTGTAGAATTTCACCCCCGCAACGCCGTAATGCCAATCCGCGTAACCGGTTACCAGACCGGCATCGAGAAGGCTGTCGAGATCGCTCTCATCGTAATTGTAGTATACCGTCAACCTGACAGGAAGGTCTCCCTTGGAAAAAAGTTCCATGTAGATCGAAGCCGTCTCGCTGCCTATCCCCATCTCCTCTACTCCGGTAAGACCGGCGGCGGCACACGAACGTGCGGCCTCGATGTAGAGTTCCTTCTTTTCCTCACGCGATGGAGCAGGGATCAACCTGCGGACCAGAGGTATCGCCTCGTCGAGAAGTATCCCCGTTGGTTTCCCTGAGCCGTTGCGCATTATGACTCCGCCCTCGGGATCGGGTGAATCCGCGCTTATCCCGGCGAGCCTCATTGCCGCTGAATTAGCAATTGCGGCATGTCCGCACACCCTGACCAGGAATACTGGATTATCGGGACTGATCTCATCGAGAGAGGATGATTGGGGATAAACCTTATCGGGCCAATCGTTCTGGTCCCATCCCCTTCCCGTGATCCATTCGCCCGGACCGCTGCGGGCCAGGCGCTCACCGACAAGACGCAGCATATCGTCCAACGAAGCGGTTCCCTTCAGATCGATCCATTTCCTTCCGAGGGCATAACCGTTGAAATGAGCATGAGCGTCTATCAGGCCGGGTATCACCGTTCTTCCACCCAGATCCATTATCCGTGAGGCCGAACCGTAAAGGCCGGTCAGCCTACGCGTATCCCCGATGTCGACGATCCTTCCTCCCGCGACGGCGACCGCCTCCGCGACCGGCTTATCCCGGTCCATCGTATAGATCACGCCGTTGGTAAAAATCGATTTCACCTCTCCTGCTCCCATGTCGGTACACCCCGCTGATTCCGGATGAAGTGCGGCCGCGCAGGCCACGGACAGGATCATTACGGCGACCGCTCGAAGCGGTGCGCTTCCCTCGGGCATCCTTACCTCCCCAATCGGCTATGATCTGTCATGAGAAAGCATCTATCACCGATACAGAGCCTTAATCTCGCCCCAGGTCGAACGCGTTACGGCCGTTCCCGAGCAACCGGCTACGGATGTGAAGGCTCCGACATTAACACCGCAATCGTTATTATAGCTCCAGCAGGGCGAATCGACGTGAAGATAATACAATCCCGGAGAACCGTCCGCCTCGTAGCAAAACCTCGGAAGGGCGCTGAAATCGGTCGTCCCTGGGGAACATCCACTGTAATCGGCTCCATTTTCCCAAAAATCGTTACACAGAAACGAAACCGATCCGCCCATGTAGTCGGCTCCGGTATCGCAGCGATAGACGATGGATTTCTCCAAGATGGTCGTTCCTCCCGAGATTTGTATACCGGTCGAGCAGTTCGCTATGGTTACGCTGGCAACCTGGATTTCGGTTCCACCTGTGATATCGAACCCCGTGCCGCACGAATCGACAAGGGTCATAACGAAATAAGGATCAGACGAAGATCCGGCTACTTCCACGGCGGTCGAGCATCCGCTAAAATACGAGGACCAAACAGAAACGACCCCGTCCTCTATGACAAGACCCTTTTCGAAACCTTTGAAATGCAATCCGAAAATCGTTAGATTGGTTACATTTCTCACGGTCAATCCGGTTCCGCTCCCGGCAACGGGGGCTTCTATTACAGGAATATTCCCGCCGTACTGAAAGGTTATATTTTTGCCGTCGACAAGGAGGTTTTCCTCATAATAGGTCCCCTCGAATACCCTTATCGTCTGCCCGTCGGCCGCCATGGCTATAGCGGCCGCTATCGTGGGCGCATCGCCGCTCCCGTCCGAATAAACGTCTATAGCACGGGAAGAGCCGGACATGACCGACAGCATAATAAAAAAAAGAACCGGAATTTTTACATTTACCCGCACTTTTCACCTCTCTCTGTGTTTCCATTAATTCTAGCATACCCGTTCCCCCCCAGTCGAGCCTAAAAAATCGTTTCTTCTTTGGTTGCCCGCCGCCTTTCAATCCGTTATCATTCAGAATCATACTGTTTCAGAAATGGAGTTCTTTCATGCAGAACCGCTATAGAGGCAATTTCAATCCACTCTCCGGGATCTTCGGCAACAGCGTCGTGACGAAGATAGTCCTGGCAAACGTCATAGTCTATATCCTGCAGATCATCATGCAGGGCACCGAGTTCACCAGGCTCTTCGCGCTATATCCGAGGCTCGTGGTCACCAGGGGATACATATGGCAGCTTGTGACATACATGTTTCTTCATGGAGGATTGTTCCACCTGGCTTTCAACATGCTTATAATCTGGATGTTCGGGACCGCGCTTGAACAGATCTGGGGGCCGAAACGGTTCCTCCAGTTCTATTTTATTTGCGGTATCGGAGGGGCGGTCTCCAGCTTTATATTCTCATTCAACAACGCTGTAATTGGTGCTTCGGGAGCCGGTTACGGAATATTACTGGCTTACGCGGTGCTCTTTCCCTATAACCAGATCTACGTGTGGGGGATCCTACCGATGCGCGCGAGAACCCTCGTTATAATACTGGCGGCTATCGAATTCATCAGCGGGTTTAGGAGCGGTGACGGTATAGCTCATTTCGCACACCTGGGGGGTATGGCTGCAGGGCTCCTATACGTGAAGACAGACCACCGGGGCAACATGTTCTGGCGGAAAGTGAAGAGATTCTTTAAAAGGATACCGATCAGTATCTCGTTCGACGGGAAGGAGCAAGAGGGGGGAACGGAAGCCGAGAAGATAGACTCGATACTGGACAAGATCTCAAGAAAAGGGTACGAAAACCTCTCTGAGACGGAGAAACGGATACTGGAAAACTATTCAAACGATAACAGGAAAAATTGATAGGGGCTTCTTACCCGCCGAACGAATTTCCGCAAAGCATTCTTTCCTCGATCCTTCTTGCCCCGCCCCGGGGTCATTCATCAAGCGATTTCAAACAGTACCCGAGCGCTTCGCGTTCCTCCCCGCTCAGCTCGCGTGATGGGGTTCCGTCCTTGATCTCTATCGCGTACCCCCTGGTGGAATTCCTTCCCACCAGGTTGGTGAGCATAAATCCGTTCTTCTCCCTGTTTAGAATGCATAGCGAATAGCTCTGCATTCCGCCCACATCTTCGAAAGCGTTATACTTGACTATGCCCATCCCCCTGTAGCTGCCCTCCAGCTTTCTAAATATGACCTTTAGATCGTCCCCGTGGCTTCGGATATACTCGCGGTTCTCGTCTACCCCCTTGAGCAGTTTCTCGAGCGCCTTTTCCGTGCCTATCTCGCCGTACAGGGCGGCCATTTCCCTGAAAGGCTTCTTGAGCCGCCTCACCTCGAAAAGAACCACCACCAGTGCGATCACTGCAAGGGCAGCAAGGGCCAAGGATGTCATAAGAATAATGTTCGAATTGGCTTCAACGAAAGCGATAGGACTCAAAGTCGTTTCCTCCCGGATCATATTCAATGTCCGGAGGTTAATTCACTACTCCAACCTGTGTCAATTTGTTTTACGTCCGATTCTCCGGTGCGGGCGGTGCGACCGGAGATCCGGCCGAAAATGAAAAAGAGGCCCGAGGCCTCAAAAAATGCCGAGGGCGGGACTCGAACCCGCACAGGTTTTCACCCACTACCCCCTCAAAGTAGCGTGTCTACCAGTTCCACCACCTCGGCAAAATCGCGTTTTCTATGAACTACCTATTCCTTTTCGGGCTCCGATTCCTTGGCGGGTTCCGCTTCCTTCTTCGAATCGGGTTGCGGCACGTTACCCAGCACTTCATCCACATTTTTCTGCTCTTCCGGAACCATCGTTCCCATCTGCTGCCTCTGGGCGGCCCTGCGAAGGGCGCTGTCGACTTCCTTTCCACCCTTTCCTGCGGAAAGAAAAGCGAGGGACAGGGAAGATATCATAAAGATAACAGCCAGATAGGTGGTCGCTCTACTCAAGAAGGTCGCCGTTTCACGTCCTCCGAGTATCGCCTGGCCGCCTCCTCCTCCGAATGCTCCGGAGAGTCCGCCCCCCTTGCTCGACTGCATCAGGACGACGATTATAAGCAGGAGGCATGCGATCACATGCACTATTACAAATACGTCAAACAACATAGTCAAACCAACCTTTTTAAAAGAGTAGTTTAATTAAAAAACCGGCTCCAGTCAAACAAATAATATGAGATGAGGTTATAACCGGGCGGTTTGGGTAAATATAGGCCGCCGATAGGTTCAGGCGGCCGAAATGATTCCCAGAAAAGAAGATGGATCGAGAGAAGCTCCTCCTACCAGAGCCCCGTCGATATTTTCCCGTCCGAGCAGGTCGGCGGCATTTCCGGGCTTTACGCTTCCACCATACAGGATCGGAACTTCTTCGGCCGCTTCCTGATCGAACATTTCGGCAAGCAGCCCCCGTATGAGGGCATGCATCGAAGAAGCATCCTCGGGAGTTGCAGTCTTGCCCGTTCCTATAGCCCAGACCGGCTCGTACGCCACCACGATCCTCGCGATCTCGTCGTCGCGCAGACCCGAGAGAACCTCCTCGACCTGCCTGGAGACCACATCCCGGGCTTTCCCAGCCTCCCTCTCCTTGAGAAGCTCTCCGACGCAATAGATCGGGGAAAGAGAGCCCCCGAGCGCCGCCCGGAGCTTTTTCGACAGGAGGGGACCCTTTTCACCTATTATGTGCCTTCGCTCCGAATGTCCGACAAGGACATAGCCGCAACCGAGAGAGGAGAGCATCGCCGTGGAAATCTCGCCGGTAAAGGCTCCATTACCCTCGTACCAGAGATCCTGCGCTCCGAGTCCGATACCTGTTCCTGCAATTACATCGGCCACCGCAGGTATCGTTGTAAATGGCGGTATTAAAATAACTTCGCATGAAGTCTCTATCTCTTTCAACAGATCAACGATCCGGCCCGAGACGATCTTCCCCTCCTTGTGATCGAGGTTCATCTTCCAGTTTCCGGCCACAATCTTCCTTCGCATATCCTACCTCGATCCTCCCACCTTCTGTGACGAGTCCGCCTCGCTCAACGCTTCGACCCCCGGAAGTTTCTTCCCCTCGAGAAGCTCCAGGGAGGCGCCCCCTCCCGTAGAGAGATGCGTTATCCTTTCCGACAGGTTCAAGGAATTGAGGGCCGCGACGCTGTCGCCCCCGCCTACGACCGATTTGGCACCCGCGTCGGTCGCTTCCGCAATCACCCTCGCTATCTTCTTCGTGCCCGAAGCGAAATTAGGCATCTCGAATATCCCCATAGGACCGTTCCAGAAAATCGTTTTCGCCTTTTTGATCTCGCTACCGAAGATATCGACGCTCTTGACTCCGATATCCACCCCGGCCCATCCCTCCGGGATATCCCCCGTGGAGACGACCTTGTGCTCGGCGCTGTTGTCGACTTCCTTCGCCACGATACAATCGACGGGCAGAAATATCCTCTTTTCCCTTCCCTCGCCGCTCCTCGACATCAATTCCCTGCACATATCGAGATAGCTCTCGTCGACGAGAGAATCCCCTATCTCCAGCCCTACCGCTTTGAAAAAGGTAAAGGCCATCCCGCCGCCGATGATTATCCTGTCCACCCGTTCGAGCAGGTTCTTCACGAGGCCTATCTTGCCAGAGACCTTCGCCCCGCCCAACACCGCCACGAACGGCCTAGATGGAGAGGAGAGGAGGCCTCCCAGCGTCTCGAGCTCCTTCTCCATCAGAAAACCGGCAACCTTGATATCGAAAAATTTCGTAACTCCATCGGTGGACGCGTGCGCCCTGTGGGCCGTCCCGAAGGCATCGTTCGCATATATCTCGCCGTAACGGGCCAGTTTTTCCGAGAAGACCGGGTCATCATCTGTCTCTTCCCGGTAAAAACGAAGATTTTCCAGCAACAGTATCTCGCCCGGCGCGAGAGAAGAAGCCATCCTCTGAGCATCGTCGCCGATACAGTCACCGGCGAATTTTACCGGGTAGTCGATCAGCTCGCCCAGATGGTAGGCCACGACTTTGAGGCTGAGCGAGCTGTTTATCTGTCCCTTGGGTCTTCCGAGGTGCGACATGAGCACTAGCGACGCTCCCTGAGAAGTTGCATACCTGATACTGGGCAGCGCCGCTTTGATCCGAGTGTCGTCCGCGATTCCGCCGTCATTCGAAAGCGGAACATTGAAATCAACCCTCATCAGCAATCTTTTTCCGTGCAGGTCCACATCCCTGAGAGTCATTTTCGCCAAGAGATTTCCTCCTAAGAATTGCTCGTCGGTACAAACCTATTTCTTGACCAGCAGCCTCATCATGTCAACCATCCTCATCGCGTATCCCATCTCGTTATCGTACCAGGAGAGGACCTTGAAGACTTTCGACGTGATGCCCATCGTAGCCAAGCTGTCGAATATCGAGGAGTGGCGGTTCCCGATTACGTCGAAGGAGACTATCGGATCCTCGCAATATTCCAGCACGTTCTTCATGGGACCCTGAGAAGCTTTTCTCACGGCCTCGTTAAGTTTCTCTACCGTAGTGCTTTTCTTCAGTGTCACCGTCAGGTCTACGAGCGATCCGTCCGGAACCGGCACGCGCACCGCCATGCCGTTCAGCTTCCCTTTGAGGGCCGGCATCACGATGCCGACCGCCGCCGCGGCGCCCGTAGTGGTAGGAATCATCGATACCGCGCATGCTCTCGATCTACGCAGATCCTTGTGAGGTAAATCGAGAATACACTGATCGTTCGTATAGGCATGGACGGTCGTCATCAGGCCGTTCGCTATCCCGAAACTATCGTGAAGGACCTTGGCCACCGGGGCCAGGCAGTTGGTCGTGCACGAAGCGGTCGAGATTACATGATGCTTGTTCTTCCTGTAGAGCTTGTCGTTGACGCCCATCACTATCATGATATCGGCATCGGGAGAGGGGGCCGATATGATCACCTTTGAAGCGCCCGCATCGAGGTGTTTCGCCGCATCCTTGCGCTTTCTGAACCGGCCGGTCGATTCGATAACGACATCGACACCGAGTTTTCCCCACGGAAGGGCGCCGGGATCCTTCTCGGCCAGGACCTTGACGCCTTTGCCGTCGACGGATATTCCACCCGATTTCATGACCTTAACCTTTCCGGGGAATTTCCCGTGCACCGAATCGTACTTCAGAAGATGCGCAAGTGTTGCGGCGTCGGTCAGGTCGTTGATCGCAACAATCTTGAAGCGCCTGTCACGAACGGCCTCGCGGAATACGAGCCTGCCGATTCTTCCGAATCCGTTGATCGCGATATTTATCGCCATGCTAACCCTCCTTTAATGATCACTTCGCTCAGGAAGCCTTTCCGACGCTGCCGAAGAGCTTCATCTTATGGCGGACTACGCCCTCTATCGCATCCCTGCCCGCCCCCAGGTAATTTCTCGGATCGAAAACCGACGGGTTCTCGGAAAGGTATTTTCTCATGAAGGCCGTGAAGGCTATCCTCATATCGGTGTCTATGTTGACCTTGCATATCCCCAGTCCGACGGCCTTCGAGATCGCCTCGTCGGGAACCCCCCGCGTATCGATCAGCTCGGCTCCGAAAGCGTTCCCGACCTTTACGTGCTCCTGGTTCACGCCCGAGGCTCCATGCAGCACCAATGGAACGGATACAACGGAAGCTATCTGCTCCAGCCTGTCCATCGCCAGCTTCGCCTCTCCTTTGAACTTGTGGGCGCCGTGTGAAGTCCCGATAGCGATCGCCAGCGAATCGACACCGGTCTTCTCGACGAAACTGGCCGCTTCGTCGGGATCGGTGAAGATTGCATCCTTTCCGTCGACGGATACATGATCCTCGATTCCGGCCAGCCTGCCGAGCTCCCCCTCGACCGAAATTCCGGCCGGTTTCGCCTTTTCGACTACCTCGCGTGTCACGGCGACATTTTCATCGAACGGCAGTTGCGAACCGTCGATCATAACCGACGTGAAGCCCCCCTCGATGCACATGTCGATAATTTTCATATCCTTACCGTGATCGAGATGAAGCGAGATCTTGATATCCTTTTCCTGAGCGGCGGTCCTGGCCAAGGCTACTATGTTGGCGAATCCGGCATACTTAATCGCACCCTGCGATACCGCCAGTATCGCGGGACTCTTGAGTTCCTCGGCCACCGAGGTGATCGCCTGCACGAACTCCATGTTGTTGATATTGAAAGCTCCAACGGCATATCCGCCCACTTTGGCGGCATCCATCAATTCCTTGTTTGTTACCAGCACTGTAACCTCCCTTGACCGGGCACAGTATAGTTAAATCCACCGCTATCTAAACACATGCCGGCATATTGTATCAACTAAATATTTTCAGGAGGTATTTCGCCCCCGTTCCGCCTGGTCGGCTGGAACCGGTACCGAGCACCCCTAGCCCGGCCAGCGGCGAGGAGTGTCACAGAGGAAGATTCCTCCTCGAATAGAGCTTTCATACATGCGGCGGCTGTTTCCCCAGATGTCACAAGGTCATCGACAAGAATGACGTTTGTGCCGGCGATCGCCCGGGGCTTTTTCGCCCTGAATGCATTTTTCATATTACCGGGGCGGACCTGAACCGGGAGTGTCGACTGGGGCTTCGTGTTTTTCCGTCGCTCGAGGATACCCCTCCTATAATCGAGTCTCAGAAGGGAGGCCACCTCCCTAGCAAGCAATTCGGCCTGGTTGTACCCCCTCCGAATCCTGCGCGAAGGGTGAAGAGGGACCTCCGTCACGATACTCCCATCGATATCGATTCCGCCATCTTCAGCCGACAGGGACAGCGCCCCGGCCATCCACCAGGCGAGTTGAGGAACCGCCCCCCTGCCTCCCCTGAACTTGAGGAACCTGACGACCTCCAGCAGCGTGTCGTTGGTGAAAAAAGGAGTGACGACTCCACCTTCCCGATTGGAGCCCGGAGGGACCGGCTCGAGGGTCAGCCAGCAGGGGCCGCATAGCACCCTCGGACTTAACTTGAGCCAGGGAAAGGGATTGTAGCTGAAATCGTTATCGAAAAATGAGACCGCCGGGGGAGGCCACCCCTCTGGAAGGACCCGGCCGAACGGCTCTTGGCACGCAGATATCACTTTACCACAATGAATACATACTGATGGAACAATAAAATCCAGTATGAATGATATCAACCCCGGCACGGCATCCCCGATCTCCTCACCCTCACACCCCTATGCTCCCATAGGCCGGAATCCCATTTTCCCTCGCTTTTCAGCTCTTTTCTGCGGTCGGGCCCGGAGTCTCCCCTTCCGTTCCGGCTCTTTTTCTCCTTACCGCAATTATCACGATTCCGGTCAGGATCAGAAGAAAACTGATAACCTGGTTATTGGTCAGACCGCCGGCAACAAATGCGCTATCTTCGTAGTACCGGAAGAAATCGACGATGAACCTCGCTACTCCGTACAGTATGCAGAGAGAACCGAAGGTGAAGCCGTCGTAAGGTTTTTTCCTGTCGATGAGAAGAAGAAGGATCAGGATCACCAACCCGTAGAACGAGGAATAGAGTTGAGTGGGATGGATATGGGCCCCCGGATAGATATAACCGGCGGGGCAGGCTGCAGGGAAAACGACCCCCGTAGGCGACTTCGTCGGCGCGCCGAAGCAGCATCCGCTGAGAAAACACCCTATCCTTGTTAGAAAGATGCCAAGGCCTATGGAGGGAGAGCAGACATCGGCCACCTTTAAAAACGAGATCTTCTTGATCCTGAGATAGATTACCGCGCCGGCAAGAGCCAGAACCATACCGCCGTAGTATGTCGCTCCCCCCTGCCAAAGAGCAAAGATATCCACTATCCCGCGGAAATGATCGAGGTGCGTAAGAATATACAACCCGCGCGAGCCTATCACGGCCGAAAGGATCAGAATCACGCTCATGTCGTAGATCGTCTCGGGGGAAACGCCTCGCTTCTTCGCTCTCCGGGCCGCCAGCAGGATTCCCAGAAAGAAGCTCAGCGCGAGCATGAAACCGTAGGAATATATCTTGATCTTTCCAAGATCGATAAGTACGGGGTGCAAAATTCCTCCTTTATGATAATTATCCGGCCTGACGAGACGCGAACCCGCCCGGCGCGGATCAACTTCCGCTCACGCTCAAACCCTCAACGATCACGGACGGCGCCCCATACTGCCCCATGAAAACGAGATCGCTTCCGATCTCCCTTATACCGGCCAGCAGGTCGAGTATATTGCCGCTCAGGGTCAACTCGGAAACGGGTTGCTTCTTCTCGCCGTTCTTGAGGTAATACCCGTTTATTCCTACCGAGAAATCACCCGACATCGAGTCGGCCGTATGCATTCCCATTATATTCTGAATATAGATGCCTTCACCGAGATCCGCCATCATTTCGGACTGAGCTCTAGGGCCCGGAACAACAAAGAGGTTTGTCGCGCCCGGTAGGGGCAGATTCTTGAAGGTTTCTCTTACCGCGTTCGCCGTGGGAGTGACTCCCATTTTCCTCGCCGAGTACATGTTATGCAGATACCCCTTCAGCACGCCTGAATCGACGATCCGGTATTTCCTCCTCGGAGTGCCTTCGTCATCGAAGGAAGCGTTGAAACACCCGTCAGCCATGAACGGATCGTCGACTATAGAAAGGATATCGGGCGCGATCATATTCCCGGTTTTTTCCGCCAGGATCGAAGTCCCTTTAACAACCATCTCGGCGGATAGTATCTGCATCAGCAGGTAGACGATCTCGGTGAACGCCGGACCGTCGACTATCACCATGTACCTGCCGGTCTCTATCTGGCGACAATCGAGCAGTGAGGAAGCCCTCCGGGACGCTTCCCTGCCCACCGATTCGAAATCAAGAAGGGCCGGGTCGATTGACTGGGAGTAGTACCATCCGCTCCGCAACTCCTCTTTTTTCCTAGCTACCGCGGCTATCGAGCAGGAACATGCCCCCCTTTTCTCACGGCGGAAGAATCCCCTCGTTCCCGCTACAAAGACCTCTCCCTCGATCTCCGAATATCCGGCGCCCTCGGTGTTGACTATCGAACCGCCGAAACCGAGCGCCGCTTTTTCCATCTCCTTTACTTTATCTATCTTCAAGCTGTTATCGATCGAACCGGTCAACGGGCCCGCGTTCGGCTCCGCCACGGAATCCTCCACATTATCGGCCAGGACGTCGATGTCCATGGCAGAGGCTCCGGCAGAGTTCGCCTCAGCCTCCCTGAAAGCCGATTCGAGGCCGCCGGCGGAAAGTTCGCTGGAGAACGAATGCCCGATACGCCCCTCACGCACCAACCTTATACCGATTCCCGAATCTGTCGACCTGTCGATCGATTCCACCTCGCCCCTATAGACCTCCACCTGAAAACTGCTTGTCACCTCGCCGTACACTTCGCACTCATACCCTCTACGAGAGGCTATATCCAGGATCCTGCCGATTCCGTCCTCCAAGGGGAAACCTCCTCAATATTCATAGAAGCTTGCACCGAAATTCATCAGCACACCCGCCAGAAAACAGGTTAAAAGCATCGAGCTGCCGCCATAGCTCAGAAGGGGCAGGGGAAGGCCGGTGACCGGCGCCAGGCCTATTGTCATACCGATATTGATTATCACGTGAAATGCAAAATATGAAGAAATCCCTATCGCCGCCAGGGAAGCGAATCTGTTTTTGACCTTCGTGGCAAGATACAACCCCCTCGTGACGATAATCGCGAATAGGATCACCACCGCGATGGAACCGATAAATCCATTCTCCTCGGATAGTACCGAGTAAGCGAAATCGCTGTGCCGCTCGGGTAGGAAAGCGAACAGCTTCTGGGTCCCTTGCAGATATCCCTTGCCGGAGAATCCTCCGGAACCTATCGCAACCTTCGATTGGAATACCTGCCAGCCCATTCCCAGAATATCCGACTCGGGTTTGAAAAAAGCGAGGATTCTCCTCTGCTGGTATACCTTCAACCTTCCGATCAGGTTCGGTACGGCTAGCATCACTACGAGGTTGATCATGACAAGCATGATGCTCTGCATGAGCTTATGCCTGCGTCGGTACGCTATCACGAGTATTACCAGAAAGAATATCAACAGAGGATAGGGGTACGATCCCCTGGTGAATGCGCTTTCCGTATATATCGTCAGGAATGCGCTTATAACCGGCGACACGAAAAGTATCAGCATGTTCTCGCTGAGCCCTCTCCAGTACAGCATCGGAAAAAGCAGGGCGGGAAAGACCAGGGCCGTGCCCAAATCGGGTTGTTTCATTACCAGGAGAAAGGGCACCAGGGTTATGATGAAGGAGATCGCCAGGATCCTTAGCTTGTTGGGGTCCTTTCTCTTTCCCGCCAGGAAGCGCGCGAGCAGGAATATCACCCCCGCTTTCATCACCTCGCTCGGCTGAAACCTGAATCCGCCCAGTATGATCCACCTGCTCGATCCCTTGGAAGGCTCTAGTAGGAGAACGACTATCAGAAAAATCAGGGCCAGGAAATAGAAAATGACCGCGGTGCCTTCATAGTACCTGAAAGGTACGATGTAGGCCGCCATCATGACTAGCAACCCCGCAACAGACCAGACCAGCTGACGGTGAAAGAACCCGCCGTCGTCCGACCGGAAGGTATCCTTCAACTCTTCCGGGACATGCCCCACCGAATACAGGTTCATCAATCCGATGATTATCAGGGCAAGAATCGAAATGAAGATCGGCCATTCGAAATTATGAAAGAACCTCTCTCCCAATACTGGCTCCTCTCGGGACCGGCGGCCGGTCGAATCTCAGCCGCCCTTCCTTTCCGTTGGATCCTGCCTGTCGGCACGACCGGCCGGCAAGGCGATCGCCTTTGCCGGTTGAAAATAGTCGGTGAATATCCTTCTCGCCAGCGGAGCGGCCTTCGAGCCTCCATGCCCTGCGTTCTCCAGTATAATCGCGATAGCGATTTCAGGATCCTCGACAGGCGCGTAGGCGACAAAGAGGGCGTGATCCACTCCGGGGTTCTGTGCCGTCCCGGTCTTGCCCGCTATCCTTATGCCGGGCACTGAAGCGGCCCTCCCGGTTCCTCCTTCCCCACTGACGACCTGCTCCATCGCCTCCGAGAGAAAATCTAGTATGCTCCGGTCGATCTGAGGAACGGGGGCGCTGACACGCCTGTTTTCGAAAATGATATTTCCATCGGCATCAACGATCCTGTAAATCACATGAGGCTTGATACGATAACCGCCGTTCGCTATCATCGCGGTCATCTGGCAGAGCTGCAGGGGCGTTACGAGAACTTCCCCCTGACCGATAGCGTAATTGAGAAGATGTCCCTTGGTCCACTTTCCCTTCCCAAACCGGTCGTCGAAATAGTGATGATCGGGAATGTTCCCCCTCGCCTCGCTGGGAAGATCTATACCCGTCCTCCTACCCAGGCCGAATATCCTCGCCACGTAGGCGAGCTGGTCGGCGGTCAGCCGTTCCCCCAGCTGGTAGAAATATACGTCGCAGGAATTCACTATCGCTTTGAAGAGGTTGGAGAAACCGTGGCCTTCGGGCTTCCAGCAACCGAAATTCCTGTTCCCGAATCTGTAGCTGCCGTAGCAGGGGGTGAGCAGCTCGTTTTTCCCTACAACTTCGTTCTGAAGCGCCGCGTAGGCGACCATCAGCTTGAATGTGGATGCCGGCGGATAGGTGGCCTGGACTACCCTATTGAATAGCGGCTTATCGGGATTATCGTGAAGCTCTCTCCATTTCTCCGGACTCACCCCTTCAATAAAAATGTTGGGGTGATATGTCGGACGGCTCGCCGCGGCGAGAATTGCCCCCGTCTTCGGATTCATCGCCACGATGCATCCCTTGTCCCAGTCGAAATTCCTTTCTATCGATCGCTGAAGCTCGATGTCTATGGTCAGGAATATCTCGCTTCCCGGCACCGGGGGGCGAGACTCCATAACCCCTTCTACTTCATCCCCTTCCATCATTCCATCGAACTCCCCTATGCGAAGACCGCCCGCGCTCGTCTCCACAAGGCGCACGCCGTCGCTCCCCCTGAGATACTTATCGCAGGTATATTCTATGCCTGTCCTCCCCCGGCTGTCGCCGGGAAGAAAATCGCCCGGCCCGTTCAACTCCCCGTCCGACACCTCTCCCACGTACCCGAGCAGGTGGGATGCAAGATCTCCCTCCGGATACTGTCGCCGGTGTTTCATCACGAGCTTGAAAAAGGGAAAAAGCGCCCTGCTTTCCATCAGGATGGATATCTGTCCCTTCCCGGCCGCCGGCACGACGGTCATCTCCCTGTCGTCGGAGTACCTTTCGCGCCACTCGCTCAGGTTATCGAGCAGCTTCTGCTCATCTATATCGAGCCACTCACAGGCGAGGGTGAGCCTTTCGGGATTCCTGCCGGCCTCGCCCGGCAGTATGTTGATTTGGTATATGGGAACGTTGACCACGAGTTTAGA
>CAZPAH010000056.1:0-17447 GCA_964584495.1 uncultured bacterium
GCTATACTTATCTAAAATACGTATTGATTCCTTTTGGTTCAGGGCTGCATTGCAAAGGCATCGAAAAGGAAGTGTTGTGTGATATCGAGGATATGTAAAGGTGTGCTTATTTTCGGCGCCTTTTTTGCGTTTTTTACGGGGGCGGTGACGGCGGGGGACTATGCCTCGATACAGCTTGTCGGCAATTTCAACGGCATTTCCTGCGAGCCCAGCGACACCGATAATAATATGGAACCGGCGGGCGAGCACCTCTGGCGCAAGCTCAAGTTCATAAACGAGCCTGGCGACCCCGACACGATAGATTTCAAGTTCACGGCGGACAACTCCTACTTTCCGAAGCATTGGGGATGGTCGTTCACCTACGGTTGGGGAATAGCCGATTTCGACTGGTCGCCTTCAAGTATCGTCGCCTTACTTCCCGACAGCGGCTATTACTATTTCTTCTTCAACGACACCACCTACGAGTACTATCTCGAACGCCCCGATGCGGCGATCGACGGCGTGCTGCTATCCGATAAAACTTACGGTGTTCCCGATGGGGCCACGGTCACACTTTTCAACGTCGGCGACGGCCTGATCGGAACCTACAGCTCATTCTCCGATTCCCTCTTCTCCTTCAGCGAACTCCCCGGCTCGGTTTTCAGCCTTACCGCTTCCGCCCCGGGGTACGAGGACACCACCATAACGGGAATAACCACGTCCGCCGGACAGACCGAGCACGTCTCGATTCTGCTCAAGGAGAAAACGGCGGTGATGATAACATCCGCCGCGGGTAGCCACGTCGAGGAGGGTATACTCATAAGATGGACCGCCGGCGACAACAACGCGGGCTTCGATATATACGGCGGGGACACGCCCCTGTTCGCCGCGATGGAGAAAAGGAATGCCGAGGAGATACGCTCCGAATCGGAGTACTTCTTCCTCGACCGCTGCGACGACCGCACGGTAGACCGCTACTATTTCATCGTGGAGGCGGGGGACGACAGCCCGACATATTTCGGACCGCTCCTCGTCGGCGCGATCTCCCCTGAAGCGGGGAATATCCTTTCCCAGAACTACCCGAACCCGTTCAACCCTTCCACGACGCTGCCCTACCGCGTAGGAAGCGGCGCTTCCGGCTCCAGGGTCACGATCGCATTCTACGACGTGTCGGGAAGGCTCGTCGACCGGCACGATCTTGGAATAAAACCTGCCGGCGACCATTCGTTCGAATGGAACCCGTCTCTCTCCACAGGCAAGAACCTTCACTCGGGCGTTTACTACTGCAGGCTCCAGATCGGCAAGGAAATACTGACGAGGAAGATGATATTGCTTCGATGAGTCCCTTCTGCCGCCTGCGTTGGAGAGAATCACCTTGAGCAAGCTGCTCGAAACGAGAGATACCGGCCGGAGCCGCTCTTTCATGGCCCCACGGCTCCCGGGGCTCTTTACGCTGATCTTGGCGATCACCTCGATCTGCCTGGCCCCGGCCATCCATCTGAACGCAGGGACCGTCCCTGCCTTGACCGTCTTCGATTTCGAGGGTCCCGTCTTCCACGACCGCGGGGAATCGATCAAGGACCATTCGATGATACTCGTCGACGGGCTCTTCCATATATTCTATATCACCGGGGACGAGAGCTACTTCGGCCATGCCACCTCGGCCGATCTCAGGCACTGGACCGTTCTGGACCCGATCCTCGAAGCCGGCCCCGATGATTGGGACGGCCGCATGATATGGGCGCCCCACGTGGTACCGTTCGAGGATAATCCCGGCTACTACCTCATGTACTACACAGGCGTGAACTCAAAGGTGGCACAGAGGACCTGCCTTGCCATATCCTCGGGAGACCTCACCAAATGGGTGAAGGCGGCTCCGGGGCTTTTCGAGCCCTTGCATTCGGACACGGCATGGGCCGCATGGGACGAGGGTGCCTGGTCCAACTACAGGGATCCCTGCTTCTTTTTCGACGGCGAAACGGAATACCTCTCGCAGACCGCTACGACGAAAGATCTTATCGGAGCGATCGGGCTCGCGGTGAACACAGGCTTATTCCACTGGGAGGATGCGGGACCGCTGTACGTCCACAACAACTGGCACCAGCTCGAAAGCTCTTTCGTCCTGAAACGCGGCGGCAAGTTCCATCTCTTCTTCACCGAGGAACAGGTCGGGGGAATTTCCTGGATGTCGTCCGACCACCTGACGGAAGGATGGAATATCTACGCAAGGCAGATCATCGACGGGGGACATGCCTGCGAGCTGCTCGAAATCAATCCCGATCAGTATCTCTTCTCGCGTCACACCTCCTACTATGCCGTCTCGGGGGAAAAGGTCAGCTCGATGAGGATCGACACCCTCAACTGGAACGGGGATACGCCGGATGTCTCTATACCCCACGGGCTCGCCTTTGACTGGACCATCCTGTGGGGAAACGCGTTCGACCGTCAGCCGGTATTCGGCAACAGCTTCTCCTACCGGGGCGATCCCACGGTCGAGCTTGGCCTGGAGGGAAACTGGTGGATTGGAACATACGAGAGCTTTACCGGCCCGATCACCGGATTCAGCCCCGGATCGATACAGGGTGACGGACCGGTCGGGGCGATCCGGTCGAGGACATTCACCGTGGTGGGACGGTCGATGAGGCTGCTTGTGGGGGGAGGCGACAAGCCCGACTCATGCTATGTCACCCTCTGCGACGCCCGCAACGGCGCCGTGATCTTCAGAGAGACGGGGCGCAACTCGGAGCTCATGACCGAGAGAAAGTGGGATCTCGACCCCTGGCGGGGAAAGGAAGTGTATCTGGAGATCGTGGACAACAGCTCATCCGTTTTCGGACATATCAACGTCGACTCCATAGAGGAGCTTCCGGACCCTCTTATACCTGTTCCAGGAGAGATCGAGCATATCAATCCTCCAATTAAAAGATCGAAGAGACCCATCATGGAAGGCCGGGGCGGCGGCTCGCCGTCTCCCGCCGGCAGCATCTCCTGCCACCCGAACCCTTTCAACCCCGTTACCACGATCGCCTTCAACAGCGATCCGAACACTCCGGTGACCGTGACCGTATACTCGGTTGCCGGCAGGATGATAAGGAGCTTCGAGGCGGTGACCGACGGTTCCGGAGCTGGAACGGTGCGCTGGGACGGTCTCGACGGCAAGGGCAGGAGCGTTCCCTCCGGCGTCTACGCCGGCACCCTCTGCTCGCATTCGGGGATCATAGGCGTCTGCAAGCTCGTCATATTGAGATAGCCTTCCTTTTGACTGCCATTACTTTTCGTCCCGCGTTGCAACGATATTTTTTCACTCGCAGCCGAAGAAGGTCTTTGTTATCTTAACTATTATGAAAAGGCTTTCAGCAATTTGCGCAATACCCGCGGTCGTCATTTCCCTCGCCATATCGGCCGCCTGCGCCGAGGGGATCGACGGAAGGGAGATACTCGGCATCAGGCTGGGAAGCGTCATCGGATCCACCGAACTCGACGAAGCGTTCGGAAAGGGCAGCGAGCTGGAGCTGCATTTCATCGAGGGGATCGGTTCCTGGTACGGCGTGGGTGTTTCCGTCTCCGCCCACTACTTCGGCAGCTCGAAGAGCGTTGATAAGAACATCGAGTTTCTCGGCACCGACCGCGACCTCAAGCTCCATATCTATTCCCTGACCGCGGCGCTGGTGACGATGAACCGTTTGGCGGGAGATTTTTCCATATCCGCGGAAGCGGGCGGCGGACTCTACACTATAAACGGGATAGTCCCCGCCGGATTGTACGAGGGCTCGATCACAAGGAACCGGCTCGGTATCTACGGGGGGGCGGGTCTCTATTACAACCTGAACCGCTATGGGCTGTCGCTGAACATCAGCGGCAAGTTCCATCATATCTTTTCGGGGGATGGATGGAACAACGTTATATACAGCTACACGGGGCTGGAGAGGGCCGATATGATCCAGCTCACCGTGGGAGTAATCCTGTTCACCGGGTAGAGAGATACTTCAAACCGGCGGAAATCCTCACGGCCGACGTTTCCCGCCATACGGAGGTAGATTTGAGCGAAAGGGAAGAGCTGAAGCGCATACTAATCGAGCGTTCGATCCTCAAGGGCGATTTCACCCTCGTATCGGGAAAGAAGAGCAGCTACTACATCAACGGAAAACTCACGACCCTCAACTCTCGCGGGCTCTACCTGGCGGCAAAGCTTCTCCTTGAGGAATTGGGTTCCCTCGAGTTCGATGGTTTCGCCGGCCCGGTGATAGGGGCCGACCCTATTATAGGGGCCCTGCTGGCCCTTTCGGCTCAAGAGGGGATCGATCGGGAAGGTTTTCTCATCAGGAAAGAGGCCAAAGGGCACGGCACGAAGAAGCTGGTAGAGGGAAAGCTGGAGGAAGGGATGAGGATCGTAATAGTTGAAGACGTGGTTACAACCGGAGGATCCCTCCTGCGCGCCGCGGAAGCGGTCGAGGACGGCGGCGGGGTGATCGCCGGTATCCATGTCCTCGTCGACCGCGAGGAAGGAGCCCTCGGCAACATAACGGAAGCCGGCTACCGCTTCAGCTCGCTCTTCAAGGTCGGCGAGCTGCTCTGATCGCATACCCCCGTTAAACCGGGCATATATCGGCTCGATGAAGATGGCGTTTGCAGGTGCCGGTCCGGCCCCTCTATCATTCTTCCTTATTCGTAGAAAGCTCGGCGATTCCGGTCGTATCCTGCTCTGTTACGGTGAACGTTTCCGCGGTGAAGTCGGGCTCCAGGTCTATGACCGGTATAAGGTACTCGTAGTAAGGCCTGTTGCCGTAGAAACTGGTGAAACGGTTGGGGAACGGAACGCCGTCGACATCCCTGTAATCGCTGTAGACCTCTCTGAAGCTGAAGCTCGAGTCGCTTTTGCTAGTCACCGACAGCTCGCGAACGATCCACGATCTGTCGTCCAGCCACCAGGTGACTATATCCTTGCCGTTCTCGTATTGCATTCTGCGCATTCCGTTTTCCGCATCGTCCAGCACTTTTCCCTCGATATCTGTATCCTGCAACCAGGTGAGCATATAGGGGAACTTGTATTTTATAATATCGAAATCCCAGTCCGAAGCCACCGGTTGCCTTCCCCTCCTTGCCGTCCAGCTGTACCTCTCCCTGCCGTCGTCTATGAGAATACGTACGTTGACAAGCTGACCGAGGCGGACCTCCATCACCTTGTTCTTGATCATCGTCCCTTGCTGATATGTGTCGTACTGGTAGTTTGTCGCCACCTGGACGAATGGGACCTGTTTTATGAATCCCTTGCCCGAAAAAGTCGAGAGGGACCTTGCCCTTTCATCTCCCCCGTACGCTTTTATCACATGCCGGACATACTCGTCGGTTGTTTTCCCTCCGCTGCATGAGGCAAGGACTACGGCCGCCGAGAGAATCAACAGGCACAGCATTATAAGGATTTTCGATCTCCCTGAATATTCCCGGTTCACTTCGACCCCCTTCTGAGTGGATTACGGCCGCGCGGTGGCCGTTAAGCCCCCGCTCTTGATAATATACTCCGATTTATGCAATTCGTTCCGGCCGCCGCTGCAGACGGCGTACTCGAAACCGTCGACCAGCGAATAGGCTCCGGTCTCCCCCGCCCTGTTAACGGCCACAAAACCTACCTGGAAATCTATCTTTCCGGGATGCTTCTCGATTATCCTTTCGAGCGCTTTCCTGCATGCTTTTCCGGGGGAGAGCCCCTGTCTCATATATTCGACCACCAGGAAGGAACCGCACACCTTGATAACGGCTTCACCCCGGCCGGTCGCTGCGGCCGCCCCCACCTCGTTATCGCTGTACATCCCCGCCCCTATTATCGGTGAATCGCCCACCCTTCCGTGTATCTTGAAGGCGAGCCCCGAGGTGGTGCACGCCCCGGAAAGGTTCCCGGCCGAGTCGAGGGCCACCATCCCTATAGTATCGTGGTTCTCGCCGGGTGGAAGCCAGTCATCCTTGTCGCTCATATTTTCTTTCCATTCGAGCCATTTCTCGCGCGCCTTCTCCGTCAGCAGGTCGACCTTCTCGAATCCCTGCCTCCTGGCGAATTCCTCGCTGCCGGCGCCTACCATCATCTCGTGGTCCGTTTCCTCCATCACCTTTCTCGCTATCGAGATCGGATGCATATATCCCTCTATGCAGGCTACGGAACCGCAATTGCCGTCGGGCCCCATTATGCAGGCATCGAGCGTGACCCGGCAATCCTCGTCGGGATATCCGCCGTAACCGACGCTCGTCACCTCGGGATCGCCCTCCGGTACACTAACTCCCGCCTCGACCGCGTCGAGGGCCGAACCGCCCGAGGAGAGGATCTCCCAGGCGGCATCGTTGGCCGGGATGCCATGTTTCCATGTAGAGATAACTACGGGTTTACCCTTCACGGCCTCCCCCTTCCCCACAGCAAAAACGGACCTGAACGGCAAAAGCCCCCCCGCCGCTCCCAACGCGGCGGATATCTGCAAGAACGCTCTCCTGGAAAACCTTTCCATGACCTTCCTCCCGGAGTTGGACTATGACAAGGAATCGTTCCCCGCGCAAGGTACGGCCGTACCGGCCTTGCGGCCGTTCCGCCCCCTATGGAATATCCGGCCGGCCCTACCCTATCTTCTGCCTGACCGCTTCCTTTTTAAGCTCCGCTATCGCCTTTGTCGGATTGAGATCTTTCGGACAAGCTTCCACGCAGTTGAATATCGTATGGCAGCGCCATACGCCGTGCTTGTCATCGATCGCCTCCATGTGCTGGCTCGATCCCTCATCCCTGCTGTCGGCGATGAACCTATATGCCTTCAGGAGGGCATGCGGTCCGATATATTTCTTGTCGGCCCAAAACGAAGGGCATGAAGACGTGCAGGCCCCGCAGAGAATGCATTCGTATAGACCGTCGAGTTTCGCCCTTTCCTCCGGTGACTGAAGCCTTTCCTGGTCGGTCGGCGGCGGCGTGTTGGTTATCAGGTACGGCTTCACCGCGAGAAGCCCCTCGATCAGCGGATCGAGCGATACGACGAGATCCTTGACGACGGGATAGCCGCGCATCGGTTCGATCGTAATCGTGCTTTTTCCTAGCGCCAGCGCCTGCGTCTCGCAGGCCAGCATGTTCTTGCCGTTTATCGTCATCGCGCACGAGCCGCAGATCCCGCTCCTGCAGGAACGCCTGAACGTGAGTGTTCCATCCTGTTTCCACTTTATCTCATTGAGACAATCGAGGATCGTGGTTCCCTTGGAAACATCCAGCGTGTACTCCTGCTTGTAATGACCCCGCTCGTTATCCGGGTTATAGCGGTTGATCTTGAAAGTAATCATTGCCATCGGGGTCCTCCTTTAATACTTGCGCTCTTTCGGCTGGAAGCGGGTTATCGTTACGGGTTTGTAATCGAACCGGATCTCGTCCCCCTTCTTCCAGGCAATGGTATGCTTCAACCACTTCTTGTCATCGCGTTTGGGGAAGTCTGTACGGCTGTGCGCCCCCCTGCTCTCCTCCCGCGCGAGCGCCCCGGCGACGATCAGCTCCGCGAAATCGAGCATGTGTCCAAGTTCGAGCGCTTCGAGGAGCTCACTGTTGAATCTGTCGCTCTTGTCGTCTATCTTGATATTCCTGAACCTCTTCTCGAGCTCTTTCAACTCCCCTTTGAGCTTGGCCAGTTTCTCGGCCGTTCTGAAGATGCCGCACTCGCGTGTCATCTTGTCCTGGAGCTCCTCCCTTATCGCTCCCGCCTTTTCGGCACCTTCCGACTTGAGAAGGCCTTCCACCTCGTCTATCGCCGTCCTGGCGCAGTCTCCCGGAAGTTCGGGGAATTCCCTCTTCTCCCTCAGGAAACGGACGATCGCCTTGCCGGCGCGCCTTCCGAACAGCGAAGCCTCGAGCAGCGAATTCGTTCCGAGCCTGTTTCCGCCGTGAACGCTGACGCAGGAGCATTCACCCGCCGCATAGAAACCCTCGACGGGCTCTTTCTTGCCGTCTAGAAGCACCCTGCCGTTGACATCGACGGGGATCCCACCCATAGAATAATGGGCTGTCGGCTGGATCGGGATCGGCTCCTTGATACAATCGACGTGCAGAAATTTCCACGCCAGCTCGTGTATCTGGGGAAGCTGCTTCATTATCTTATCCGCTCCCAGATGGCGCAGATCGATATGCACGCAATTCTTTCCTCCTATGCCCCTCCCCTCGTTTATCTCCGTCTGTATCGAGCGGGATACGAGATCGCGCGGAGCCAGCTCCATCTTGTCCGGAGCGTACCTCTCCATGAACCTCTCTCCCTTGTCGTTTATCAAGTATCCTCCCTCTCCCCTAGCCGCCTCGCTGACGAGGATCCCCTGCTGGAAGAGCCCGGTCGGATGGAACTGCACGAACTCCATATCCTCCAGCGGCAGCCCGGCCCTGAGAACAAGGCTCAGCCCGTCGCCGGTGTTCGCCAGGGCGTTCGAGGTGATCCTGAAGACCTTCCCGTAGCCGCCGGTGCCGAACATCACCGTCTTTGCGTGGAATACATGGACGCCGCCGTTTATGACATCCCAGGCGACGATTCCCCGGCATACGCCGTCCCTTACGATCAATGACAGCGCGTAGAATTCGGGGTAGAACCTGACTTTATTCCTGACGCAAATCTCATATAGGGTGTGCAGAAGAACATGCCCCGTTCTGTCTACGGCGTAGCAGGCCCGGAGAACCGGTCCGCCCTCGCCGAAATTTTTCGTATGCCCGCCGAACTTCCTCTGGGCTATCCTTCCCTCGGCGGTTCTCGAGAACGCGGCGCCGAAATGCTCGAACTCCCTTACCACGACAGGGGCTTCCTTCACCATTATTTCGATCGCGTCCTGGTCGCCGAGGTAATCGCTCCCCTTTACCGTATCGAACATGTGCCATTCCCAGTGATCCTCTTCCTCGTTGGCGAGGGAGGCGGAGATGCCGCCCTGTGCCGCACCGCTATGTGAACGGGTGGGAAAGACCTTGCTTATCACGGCGACGTCGAACTCCGAAGACGCCTCGACGGCTGCCCTCATTCCAGCAAGGCCGGCCCCGACGATTATCACGTCGTGACGGTGCACGTTATGAATACCTACACCCTCGACGTCGTGAATGGTTTCGGGATCAATAGTCGTCATAATCTCTCAACCTCCATACCGGAATGTAATCATTGTGAGAGCGCCGAATATCGTGAATACCAGGGCGATTATCGAGATGATGCTGTATATCGCCACACGCGCCCAACTCTTATGAATGTAGTCGCCCAGAACGATCCACAACCCGTAGAGCCCGTGGAAGAGGGCGACTACGAGGAACGACAGGTTGATAGTCTTCCACATCGGCGTCGCAACCCTCTCTGCGATCGCCGCGTAGTTCAGATCCGTCTTGATAAGGACGTGAAGATTCACGACATGAATGAAAAGGATCACCGCCAGGTACACGCCCGTTATCCTCTGGAAGAGCCAGGGGATGGCGCCGCCCGATCTGACCGTTGTCCTGTAACTCATCTGCGCCTCCTCTCTAGCCCATCGCCAGCAGATTGGAACGTGTAACCATTACGGCGGCGAAGGCGAACCACGTCGCCAGCCAGATTATCACCGCCACGAAAAAAAGTGCCTTCTGCCTCTCAATGAGAACCCCCATGTCTATGAGGGTCACCCGTAGTCCGTTGAAAAGATGGTACAGGATCACACCCACAAGACCCACCTCGAGGAACTTCCAGAACGGCGTCCCCAGAGTTCTCATTATCCCGTCGAACGACTTTTCTCCGCCGCCGAGATGACTGATGACCCAGATGTGAATGAGCAGATAAAAAATGAGACCAAGACCGGCCAGGCGATGCAGTATCCATGCAAACGTACCCAGGTGTATCCGGTAACGCTTGATCACCCTCATCGGGTTTCCTCCCAGATTAAAGATAGCCACGGGCCCGACAGCTCGTATAGGCCCGTATTTCGAGCTTTTCGCAAAGAACGCGGGGACGACTATATCATATGAATCGAATCGAGTCAAATATGTGTTGGAAGAGGTTGTCAAGGAGGACGATCGGTAATACAATGAGGCGTCGCGCCGACCCTTCCGCGGGGAATGCCGGGGAGTAACGATAATGCCGGGAACAAGTTTCGTATACGACCGTACGGGGACCCTTCTGAGGGAGAGGGACACCATCGAGCGGTCGCTCGATGCCTCCATGGAGCTGGATCGGTACACCCGAAAGGTGATTGTCGCCCAGAAGAGCCGTTTTCTCGGAATGACCGCGTACGGGGAGTACCCGTCCTTTCAATTCGAATCGCAAGATTTCCTCATCCTGCTCGAGGGAAAGATATACGGGATCCCGGCTGCCGGCCTCGAATCCCATCTCTCGATCCTAGCCGAGATCGTTTTCAGGAAGAAAATCGATTATCCTGGCGGGGCCGCGGGCTGGATCGAGCGATCGGACGGGGATTTCGTAGTCTTCGTGCTCGAAAAGGGAACCGACAGAACGGCCGTCCTGAACGACCGGCTCGGACGGCTCCCGCTCTATATCTGCGGAAGCGGCGGCAGGTTGATCGTTTCGCGCAATCTAAGGTTCATCAGGAAGCTGGCGGGCGGCGGGCGGCTGGACAGGGAGGCCGTGAGAGAGCACCTCCTTTTCGGTTATCCATTGGGGGAAAGGACCCTTTTTGCCGATATCTCTCGTCTTCCACCAGCTTCGTTCGTGGAGGCGGGGGAAGGAGCGGCGCCAACGGTCCGGCAGCTCTACCGGTTCGATTTCGGCTCGTCGCGGGGCGGGGTGCCCGACAGGAAAAACCTGGCGGGCCGCCTGGCGGAGAGCTTCGCCTCAGGCTGCCGGGCGAGGAGCGCGGGAGGAGGCAGGGACATACTCACCCTGAGCGGGGGGCTGGACTCGCGGGCCGTAGCGGCCGGGCTCGAAAAGTCTGGGACCGTATTTCGATCGGTCACATTCCTCGATCATGACGGAACCGCGGCGGCCGACGCCGAAATCGCCGGGAAGGTGGCGGCCCTGATGGATATAAAATGGGATCTGATCGAAATGGGACCGGCGACCGGCGCAGACACCCTCACCCTCCTCAAGCTTAAAAGCGGGATGAACCACCTTGGAATGGCCTTCTCCCTCCAGTTTTTCAGGGCGGTTCGGGCAATGTACGGCTCCGGAGCGATCCTATTCTCGGGCGACGGGGGCGACAAGGCCCTTCCCGATATCAGGCCGCCGGTGAGGCTAGATGGGCCGCGGGACCTGGTCCGCTACCTGGTCGGTTCAAACGGGATAATGCCCCTTCGAACGGCTGCCGCCCTGACCCGTTCGAAACCGGAGGAGATAGAGGCATCTCTCCTCTCTCACGTGGACGCCTATCCGGAGAGGGAGGCGGGGATGAAGTACTCCCGATTCATCGTATGCGAGAGGGGTATGAAGTGGCTTTTCGAGGGAGAGGACAGGAACAGGCACTTTTACTGGACGGCGGCCCCTTTCTACTCGATACCCTTCTTCGACCTGGCGATGAGGGTACCCTTCGAAATGAAGTCGAGGCACTCCCTCTACAGGGATTTCATGATGAAGCTGTCGCCTCGGCTCTGCGCGGTCGAAAACGCAAACTGGAAAATGCCGCTCTCGGCCGGTGGGAGCGGTCTGTACTTCCTCGCGAGAAGCGTCTACAGGAAACTGCCCGGTCCTCTCAGGAATATTATAAAGAGAAGGCACAAGAAATCGGCCGACACGATAAGGGTCTACGATCCACGCTCGAATATGATCGCCTGCCTGCGGCGGCAGATAGAGAGATCGGGGGCGATCTCCTCCTGCCTCGACACCGCCGAGATAGAGAAAAGCCTTCCCGGGATCAACCGGCTCGCCTTCGACCATCTCTTCACCCTCACCTCGCTCATAGAGGAAGACGAGCTCGGCGAATCGTCGCTTTCGGCATATTCCGATTCCACTCTGGTCTGAACGGAACAGGTTTATTTTCTCATTCTTTTCTTTAGAAGGGCTTCGCGAAGCTTGCCCTCGAGCTCGACCGGGAGGGGTTTCCCCTTCGGCCGTTGAGGTTCCTTCTCCCCCCTCCGTCGTTCAGGGGGGGCGGGCTCGTAAGGCTCTATCTGGAGCAGGTAGTGCAGGATCACCAGTGCCGCCTCCTTGTCGGGGATCATCCCCCGCCCGCCTGTGTCGGGATCGAGCTGCGAGAAAGGCGGGATCGGTGAACCTACGCAGGATGGGCACCCCTTCTTGCACGGGCACGATTCTATCAATTCCATGGCCGCCTGCATAATCTCCTCCACGATGTCATACGCCTTCAGCGCGAAACCGAGGCCGCCGGGATACTTGTCGTAGAGATATACGGCAGGTCCGCCGGTCGAGCGGGAATTGACCGTCGTCCCGATGTCGAGGGGATCGCACATCACGAAGAGCGGAACGACCTCTCGAAGAACGTTGGAAAGTCCGAGAAGCCCCTCACCCGGCACCCTCCCCCACTTTCTCACGAGGGCGAGGACTTCGGGCGGCGGGATGATCCACATCCCGGCCGTCTCGAGGACCTGCGGGGGAAGATCGCACTTGCCGTAACCGATCGAATCCCTGCTGCCGAACTTGATCTTGCGGAACATGAATGTCAGATCGGTGACCGAGACATCCCCGAACGCGATAGTGCTGATCCTCCATTGATCGCTCTTCTCCTCCTCGTCCACCTTGACCTGGGTCTCGGTTATCGACTGGGTGTAATAATCGGTATTCGTCTTTTCCACGAGGGCGATCTTCTTCTCGACATCCAGCTCGCCGACGAAATATGTCTCCGCCTCGTGGAGATAGATGGCCTGCGGGTGGACCTGCTGGAAGGCGCTCGCCTCGTCGATCGTGCCGATCACTGAGCTTCCGCCCCCCGTCGTATCGATGATCGTGTATATGTTGGGGGAGATGTTCCTCAGGTTGACCGAGGCGCTGGGGTACCCGCCGCCCCTCCAGTACCAGCTCCCCTTGACGAAGTTCAGCTCCCTCTCCTCTTCGAGAAGCTCGGCTATCGCCGGACCGTATTCCCCCATCTCCACTACCTCTTTCGCCCCGAGGGGCAGTTCGAAAGCGGCCGCCCTCATCTGGCCGAGCAGGACGTGGGGATTTCCCGGATCTATGATCGCGTTTTCGGGCGACTGCCCGAAAAAATAATCCGGGTGCCTGACGAGATACTGGTCGAGTGGCGAGTTGTGGGGTAGAAAGAATATCAGCGCTCCCTCGCTTCCCCTTCCCGCCCTTCCCGCCTGCTGCCAGGTCGAGGCGATCGATCCGGGGTAGCCGACGATTATCGAGGCATGCAGAGCACCGACATCGATCCCGAGCTCCAGGGCATTCGTGCTTATGACCGCCTTGAGATCTCCCTCGAAGAGGCGCTTCTCTATCTCCCTCCTCTCGGCGGGGAGGTATCCTCCCCTGTAGGGATGGACCGAGTCGCCCATCGAAGCCTTTCGTTCACCGAGCTTCTCCCTCGTATACCTCGTTATTACCTCGCTGACCACCCTGGCCCTGACGAAAGCTATCGTCTGCACATCGTCCAGTACGAGACGCGTCACCAGCTCGGCAGCCTCTATGTTGGAGCTTCTCCGCTCCATCCCTGCCGTATCTATCGTGGGAGGATTCCAGAGGAGAAACTCCTTTCTGCCCCTCGGAGAACCGTCCTTCCTTATGACCTTTACCTTCCTGCCGAGCAGCTTCTGCGCATGCTCGCCCGGATTGGAGATTGTCGCGGACGAAGCCGCTATGACCGGCTTCGACCCGTAGTGGTCGCAGATCCTCGTCAGCCTACGGATCACGTTGGCGACATGCGAGCCGAATATCCCCCTGTAGGAATGTATCTCGTCGACAACTATGTACTTGAGGCGCGAGATGAACGGGGCCCACTTAGAATGGTTGGGAAGTATCCCCGAGTGAAGCATGTCGGGGTTGGTCAGAAGAACGTTCGCCTCCTCGCGCAGCTTCCTCCGCAGCGGTCCGGGCGTATCGCCGTCATAGGTCCCGGCCTTGAACGGTATGCCGTTCTCGCCGCCGAATCTGTTTATCACCCTCAGCTGGTCCTGGGCGAGCGCCTTCGTCGGAAAGAGATACAGAGCCCTGCTCTCCTGATCCGCGATCAGGCTCTCCAGGACCGGGATGTTGTAGCAGAGGGTCTTGCCGCTAGCGGTCGATGTCACGATAACCGCGCTGCCGCCCTTCCTCAGCGTCTCGACCGCCTCGACCTGGTGGGTGTAGAGCTTCTCGATCCCCCCTCTCTTCAGCACGCCTGCGAGCTTGGGCGGAAGGGGCCTTTCCAGTTCGGAGAACCTGGCCTTTCTGGCCGGGATCGTGTGTCTGTGAACGATCTGACCGCTGTAGAAATCCTCCGCTTCGATCTTCCCGAGAAATTTCTTCGTATCCAATATCGCTCCTCTACTCGCTGCACATTGTTTTTCCTGAAAGGTAAACCGTGACGAGCTCCACCATCGACAGCAGGTCGAGGCGATTATGGTGGATCACATCAGCCATCCGCCCTGCATCCCTCGTCCTTACGAACTCGTGATAGGCTCCGGGTATAAGCTTTCCCGCTATATCACCGACCCTCTTCCTGCCCAGGACGAATCTCTCGAGGGTCTGAAGCTTGTGGTTGGGCGACCTCCGCCCCACCAGGGCCCTCGAGACGGGGAGAAGATCGATATGGCTGCGCGGGATCTCGAGGGCGATCTTATGGTAAGACATCCTCTCGAGAAGAAATGGAATATCGAACCTCTCGCCGTTGAATGTCACGAGAACGGGGAACCTGCGCATCAGACCGGGCAGGAAACGCAGGATAGAGACCTCCTCGGTGTAATCCCTCGCGAAAAGCTGATCAACGAGAAGATCCTCCCCCTCGATATATATTAGGCCGACAAGGAAAAGGGGAGTATTGCTGAGGCCCGTCGTTTCCAGGTCGAGGTAACATACATCTCCTGCCGGAACCGCTCCCAGGATGGAAAGCGGCCGCAGCGCCGGATCCAGGTCGAATGAGATATTCGCCAGCGTTTCCAGATATTCGGATAGTATCCTGCCGGCTTCCTCCCACAGATCGGCCGCCGGCCTTCTGATCCTGTAGAACTCTCCCTCGCTGCAGGACGAGGATTCGCCCGGCACCAGATCCTGAAGGGAGCCGGACCGTGCCGGAGCGCCGACCTCCCCGGGGGCCATGAATATATCCGAGCCAAGCGGCGGGATAAGCCCGAAGGAGCCTTGCGCCTTTCTTTTCAGCGCGTCGAGCTCGTTTTTCAGATCGCTCTTTTTTCCCGTCATCGCCGTTTCCATCCTGAAAAGAAGCGCCTTTCGGCCGCCTGCCGCCAGATCGAAAGAAGAATATCTCATACGGACCCTTTTTTCAAGAATCGGCTGGTTTTTCTTGACTCATTAAGTCGTTTATGGATATCTTTCTGCAAGTTGAGCAGACTGCATCATGAATAGAAACAATACCATAACGGCTGTTCTGATCGCCGCGGCGATGGCTACGATACTCTACCTGTCGGGAAAGGATAACAGGGCATCCGAACCGGACGGAATAGCGAGCGGGCCGTTGCCGGAGATACCTTTGACGGAAGATGTCGCCCCCGCCCCACCCGAGCCGACCTATGAAGGGGTGGTAGGAAAGAATTCCAGCTTCTTCGACTTGATGCTCGCATGCGAGCTGGCTCCCGAGCAGATAAACAGGATCGCCACCGCAACGAAACCGGTCTACAACTTCAGGAAGATATATCCCGGCCAGAGATACGAGATCTACTCGGACAGCAGCGGCGCGTTTGAAAAAATAACTTTCTCGATAAATGACGAATGCTACGTGGAGATATTATCTAGCGATGAGGGGGTCGAAGCGGAGAGGAAGGAATACCCCTTCGAGACCGAGATCAAACAAGCCTCCGGCATAATCACCCAATCCCTTTTCATGTCCCTGTCCGAGCAGGGACTTCCCGCCGAGCTGGGAGTCAAGCTTGTGGACCTCTTCGCCTGGAATATCGATTTCTTCTCCGACATAAGGAAGAACGATTACTTCCGGGTGATATACGAGGAGAAGAGGCTCCTCGACGGCCCCGATCGGAAAGAGAAGACAAGGATAGGTAAAATCATCTCGGCGGAGTTCAATACGGAAGGGACCAGCCATTACGCGTTCCTCTTCGACAACGGCGGGGAATTCGCGGACTACTTCGACGAGGAAGGCAAATCGCTGCGAAAAGAGCTCCTCAGGGCCCCCCTTTCCTACACGCGGATAAGCTCCAGTTTCAGCAGGCGAAGATTCCACCCGATACTCCATAGATACGCCCCCCATCTCGGGATCGACTATGCCGCCCCCGAGGGCACGCCCGTAATGTCTACGGGTGACGGCGTAGTCCTCGCCGCGGCGAGAAAGAAGGCCAACGGGAATTACATAAAGATCAGGCACAAAAACAACTACATCAGCTACTACCTGCATCTCAGCCGGTTCGCAAAAGGGATAAGGCAGGGCACCAGGGTCACCCAGGGACAGGTGATCGGATATGTGGGAGCGACGGGATACGCGACCGGTCCCCATCTCGATTACAGGATCAAGAAGGACGGGCGGTTCGTCAACCCGCGCTCGCTCGAGCTCCCGCCCGCCAAGCCGGTAGGGGCCGAAATGATGGCGGCCTTCAATCTACTCAAAGCCGAGCAAATTGCGATCCTCCAGGAAATACCGATAAAGGATCCAAGAAGCCATTACTATGCAGACAACACCGAGGGGAAAGAGGATACCAGACGCTTGAGCGCCCCGCCGGTAAGCCGGGTCGATCAAGCCCGGGATTGATCTCCATGGAAAAGATCCTGGTACATTCATGCTGCGCCTCCTGCGCGATATACGTTCTCGGCAGGCTCCGTGAACGGTTCGACGCGACGGCATATTTCTACAACCCTAATATACACCCCCATGATGAATACCTTCTCAGGCTGGACGAGATGAGAAGGGTCTGCGATGATCTGGGGATAGAGCTTATAGTCGGCCGGGATGAGCCCGAGACCTGGTGGAAAGCGATCGAGCCGTTTAGAGATAAGCCGGAAAAAAGCGAGCGCTGCTGGGAATGCTACAGGATGAGGCTTTACGATACCGCTTCGATGGCGTCGCAGATGGGTACCGGTATCTTCACGACGACCCTATCGGTCAGCCCGCACAAGATTTATTCCCATATAGTGGAGGAAGGCAGGCTGGCCGCAGCCCGGTTCAACCTGCTTTTTCACGCGGAAGACTTCAAGAAAAGGGACGGATTCAAGAAATCCATCGAGCTGGGAAGAAGATTGAACCTCACGAGACAGAGCTACTGCGGCTGCCTCCTCAGCCTCGAGGAGGCGAAACGTAGGAAGGGATGTTAAAAACCGGGGCCGCCGGCGGACCGTGATCCACAGGCAGCCCCATATTCAGCAAGCAAGTCCGAATAATACCCCGGCCTCAATCCCTTAATCCGCCGAGATCGCCTCAACCGGACAAACCTCGACGCAGGCGCCGCAATCGGTGCAGAGCTC
>CAZPAH010000057.1:0-17057 GCA_964584495.1 uncultured bacterium
TCTCCTGGGAAATATGAACGATCTCAACATCAGCACGAACCTCCTTCGGCGTCCGAAGCATCAGTAACTTGAATCTTATTAGCGAACCGTCACGAGCGGCGACATCCCGCGCGCGACCGACCCGTCATTTGAGAACCTGCTATATCAATCCTCTTCTTTCGAGCAGTGGACCGATTCCCGGCTTTGCCCCGCGGAAGCGCTCGTAGAGAATCATCGGATCCTCGGAACCCCCTTTCGACAGCACATTCTCCCTGAAAGATTGTGCCGTTTTCTTGTTGAACAGCCCCGTTTCCTTGAACGCCTGGAAAGCATCGGCATCCAGCACTTCGGCCCATATATAGCTGTAGTAGCCCGCCGAATAGTCTCCCGCGAAGATATGGGCGAAATAGGTGGATCTGTACCGGGAGATGATCTCGGGGATCAAGCCGATACTGTTCAGCGAGTTATCCTCGAATTCCTGAACGCCCGCGACGTTATTGTCGGTAATCGTGTGCCAGTCCATATCCAGGAATGAAGCAGCGAGATACTCGGTAAGGGCAAAACCCTGGTTGAAGTGGCTCGATTTTCTCATCTTCTCGATCAGCTCGGCAGGCATAGGCTCGTTCGTTTCATAATGCCTCGCGTAGATATTGAGCATTTCCGGCTCTCCGGCCCAGTTCTCCATAATCTGCGACGGCAATTCCACGAAATCGGTAGCCACATCGGTGCCTGAGAGGCTCGGATAAGTGCAATCGGACAGCAGCCCGTGCAGTCCGTGCCCGAACTCGTGGAAGAGCGTGAGCACCTCATCCCAGCTTAGGAGTGACGGCTTATCGCCGGTCGGCTTGGAGAAATTACCGCAGTTCGTTATCACGGGAGTGACCATGATGCCGTCGATCTTCGACTGCTTTCTGTACGGCCCCATCCATGCGCCGCCACGTTTGCTCTCCCTCGGGAAATAATCTGTGAAAAGGATTCCTATATGAGATCCGTCGGCCTCCTTGACCTCGAATACCTTCACATCCTCATGGTAAGTCGGGATGTCGAATCTTTCCTCCAGGGTTATCCCGTACAGCTTATTCGCCAGGGTGAATACGCCGTCGATGACATTCTCCAGCTTGAAGTAGGGCCTCAGCATCTCCTCGTCCAGATCGTACTTATCCTTCTTGACCTTTTCGGCGTAGTACCACCAGTCCCAGCTCTGAAGCTTGAAATCGCCGCCCTCCTCATCGATCATCTTCTGAAACTCAGCCGCCTCCTCCTTGGCCTTCTCCAGGGACGGCACCCAGAGCCGTTTCAGGAGGTCATAGACGTTGGCCGGATTCTTGGCCATCTGTTCCTCGAGCACGTAATCCGCATGCGTTTTATAACCGAGAAGATTCGCCCTCTCGAGACGAAGAACGACCATCTTCTCAAGGATCTGCTTGTTGTCGTTCTCATCATTGTTGTTCCCGCGGTTGATATATGCTTTGTAGATCTTTTCCCTGAGGTCCCTCCTGTCCGAATACTGAAGGAAGGGTATCATGCTGGGCTTGTGCAGTGTGAACACCCATTTGCCTTCGTAACCGCGCTCGGCGGCCGTTTCCGCCGCCCCGCTCACGACCGCTTCCGGCAACCCGGCAAGATCGCTCTCGTTATCGATGATCAGCTCAAAAGAATTGTTGTCGTCGAGAAGGTTTTCGGCGAACTGAAGCGAAAGCACCGAGAGCTCCTTATTGATCTTTCTTAATTTTTCCTTGTCCTCCCTATTCAGATCGGCCCCGTTCCTGGCGAAGCTTTTATAATATTTGTCCAGAAGCATCTTTTGCTCCGCGGTCAAATCGAGCTCGTCCCGTATCAAGTAGACCGCCTTGATCCTCTTGTAAAGCTTTTCATTCAAGTTGATATTGTCTTCATGCTCAGACAGCATCGGGGCAACCTGCTTCGCTATATCCTGCATATTATCGTCGGTCAGGGCCGAATTGAGGCCGAAGAAGATATTGTTGACGGAGGTCAGGAGCCGTCCGGAACGTTCCATCTGCACTATCGTATTATCGAACGTAGCCTCTTCCGGATTGTTGGCGATAGCGTCGATCTCGATCTGATGATCCTCTATGCCTTTCTCGAAAGCGGGCAGATAGTGCTTTTCCTCTATCCTGTCGAACGGGGGGGTGCCGAAAGGCGTTCCATAATCGGTAAAGAATGGGTTCTGCTCCTTGACGGCGCACGAAATGGTAAGCAGAAGGGCCAGAATCGTCAGAACGATCGCTCTTTTCATCCCATATCTCCTCTTATTGGAATGGGTTACTTTCCTGCAACAATTGACTTTCAATCCCCGGGTACCCGCGGGGTACCTGCGGACCGGAAGCAATTAATATCAAAAAAGGAACTTAAAAACAATGATAAAATGCCACGCGGGCCTGTCAGGCGATGTGCTCTATCAGTATCTTCACTCCGATCAGTATAATGACTATTCCTCCGAGCGCCTCTATATTCCTCTCGAAGAAATGGCCGATAGATCTTCCGATCAGAATTCCGGCGGCCGAAAGGATAAAAGTCACAACTCCGATAATGACAGCGGGAGCTATTATCCGTCTATCGAGAATGGAATAGCTGAAACCGACCACGAGAGCGTCGATACTCGTCGCCACCGAGAGGAGCAGCAGACCTTTCATTCCTATCGGGGAAGCCTCCCTCTTGGAGGGGGCTATCTTAGTCGACTCGTAGATCATCTTTCCGCCGACCAGAACGAGCAGGGCGAAGGCCACCCAATGGTCGAAACCGGAGATCGCCTCGACGAAACGCCTTCCCACCGCCCATCCGATCACGGGCATGATCCCCTGGAAAAAACCGAAGAATAACGGCATCGCCGGGGCAATGCCGGTGCCGAAGCGCCTCATCGAGAAGCCACAGGCGATCGACACGGCGAAAGCGTCCATCGCAAGGCCGATCGCTATTATAATAATCGATAAGATATCCATTCAGTTCCAACCGTTCATGCTTTGCCGACCGGCCCACGGCCCTCTGCCACCCACCGCATTATCTACCCAAACGCCACGTCGAGTATCATCATTATCACGAAACCCAAGATGACGCCGAAGGTCGCTTCATGTGTGTAATTCTTCAGCTGCGACTCGGGGATTATCTCCTCGACCACTACGTAGATCATCGCCCCCGCCGCAAAAGCGAGGGCGTAAGGTAGCAACGGACGCACCTTCAGCACGGCCAACACTCCGAGAACACCTGACACCGGTTCGACGAGTCCCGATAGCTGGCCGTACCAGAACGCCTTCGAACGCCCCATTCCCTCCCTGTGAAGAGGGACGGAAACGGCGGTTCCCTCGGGAATGTTCTGCAGGCCGATACCGATTGTCAGCGCTATCGCTCCGGCCAGCGTTATGGACGATTCTCCTTGAGCCGCCGCGCCGAATGCGACTCCAACGGCGAGCCCTTCTGGAATATTGTGCAGGGTTATGGCGAGAACGAGAAGGATGCTTCTCTGCCAGTGTGTTTTGATCCCTTCGGCTTCCTCTATCGGAAACCCGAGATGAAGGTGGGGCAGCACCTTATCGATGCCCCACAGGACTATGGCTCCGAGCGTAAACCCTGCCGCCGCGGGAATCCAGGAGGCGAGATGAAATTCCGCAGCCATCTCGATCGCGGGAGCGAGCAGGGAAAAGTAGCTGGCCGCTATCATTATCCCCGCAGCGAATCCAAGCATTCCGTCCAGTAGTTTCCTCTTTACTCCGGAAAAGACGAAAACTACGGAGGCTCCAAGCGCGGTGAGAAGCCAGGTAAAGCATGTTCCGACCAGGGCTTGCAGCACCGGTTCCTGCGAGGAGAGCCAATCCACGAGCATCATTACCCCCTCTTGTCCCTACATATGAATACGAATACCCGCCGGCCGTCAAGGAATTCGAATACCATCGGGATATTTTCCCGTGGGAGTGGATGCAACAATCCGATCGGCTAAAACGTAACCATTCATAAGAGATTAAAACCTTAATCCGGAGGTGTGAACGGATGAGATTCGCAGCGCTATTTGCAGTTATGGCATTAATGATATCCGCGGTCGCCGCGCCGGCCGAGGCCGACAACAGTGGAAGGATCTACGGTAAGATCGTGACGGTTGACGGGGATGAATTCGAGGGGTTGATACGTTGGGACAAGAACGAGGGATCGTGGGTCGATTTTCTCAACGGGAACAAGGAACTGGATCGAAAGCACACTACCCGTTACAAGAGAAGGTACCGGGACAGGAAGCGCCCGATAAAAATCTTCGGAATCAATATAGGATATTCCACTTCGTATTCGAGGGATTACGGAGCCGCCCAATCGGGGGTCCGTTTCGGCCATCTCAGGATGCTCGAGGTCATCGACGATGACGCCGTCGTCCTTACATTTAAAACGGGAGAAACCGTCGAATTGGAAGGCGGATCCACCGATATCGGGGAAGGTATCAGGGAAATAGTCATAGAGGATAAAGATGAAGGCGAGATCGAGTTCGGTTGGGGGGATATCGACAGGATAGAGTTCAAGCAAGGTGCCGCCGATCTCCCTTCGAGTTTCGGCGACCCCCTCTACGGCACGGTTCATACGCGCCACGGAGGCGAATTCGTCGGATGGATCTGCTGGGATATCGACGAGATCTTCACCGCCGATATTCTCGACGGCGAGGAAGGTGGACGCAGCAGAAAGATCAAATTCGGCAAAATAAAGGCGATCGAGCGCCGCGGGTCGAACAGCTGCACCGTCTACCTGACCAACGGCGATGATCTGAGGCTGAAGGGGACCAACGATGTGGACAGCTCCAACCGCGGCATCGTCATAACCGACGCCCAACTCGGCCAGGTCGTGGTTCAATGGGACGATTTCGACCGCGTAGAATTCACCGAGCCTTCAAAGGTCCTACGCTACGACGATTTTAACGGAGGCGTTCCGATCGAGGGCACGGTCTTCACGGATGACGGCGAGGAATACACCGGCAGGATCCGCTGGGACGACGATGAGGAGTATACTTGGGAAGTTCTGGACGGCAATTACCGCGACATCGAGTTCGATATCGAGTTCGGCAATATCAGGGAGATCAAGAAGAAAAGCTACGATTCGTCCTTAGTGACACTCTGGGACGGCAGGAGCTTCAGGCTGGAGGATTCGAACGACGTGAACGATTCGAACAAGGGGATTTTCATCACGACGGTCGAGGGCGAAGAAACTGAGATAGACTGGGACGAATTTGACAGGATAGAATTCAAGAAAAGATAAACAGAGCGATGAAACTAGATGAGGCTAGCGAAGAATCTGCCGGCATTTCTGACAAAGACTACGGAGCAGCCCAACCCGTCGGAGAGTTCGATAAGGCGATCGGCGCAGGCGGCCTCCTCCCCCTCATCAGCTATCGTCGAGCCGATGAAGACTATGTCCTCTCAACTGCTGCCCGATTTAATAATATCGTCAAGGGTCATCTCGGGGGATTTGACTATCATTTCGGCGTCTGCTTCGATCCTCACCGAGCGGATAAGATCTGAGAGGTTCTTTTCCGTTCCTTTCGTCTCACCGGTTTTCATCGGCACCGACCCTGATGCTGATCACATATAATGACGCATTATAGGCCTTGTGGGCGAGCGTCGCGCCACCTCCCTGAATCCTGCGCTTATGTATGAAGAAATCAGTCCCGGAAAGGCGAAGGCGTCCGGCGTCAAGCCTTTTGCCGGCTCGATGGCGTATCCTTCCACTATCTTACATCCCTTGGACCCGGCATATTCCACCGCCGCTTTTATCAGCGCGGTTGAAATCCCCCTGCGTCTGTACTCCTTCGCTACGAATAGGCACACAATGGACCAGACAGGCCTGTCATCTACAGGTTTGAGAATCCTCGAACGGCCGAGCCTTGGAAAATCCGAGCGGGGAGCGATTGAGCACCAACCGACCGGGACGCCATCATGCCAGGCCATGATCCCCGGCACAACGCTCGAGGAAACTATCTTTTTCATTGCCCTCCGGTTGCCCTCGCCCTTCTGTGAATCGAACTCCTTCTTGCTCAACCTCCACCACATGCACCAGCAACCCCCGCAAGCTCCGCGCGGGCCGAAGAGTTTTTCGAAGTCATCCCATCTCGCCTCGGTAAGAGGTTTGAACTCAAGAGATACAGCCTTCTTTCTTCTTGAATCAATCATTCTGAGACCTTTCAATCCGGCGATCTTCCCCGCAGCTCGGAAGCTACATCATTCCCGGTTTCCGGTTACCCTCTACCATCGCTACAGTTTTTAAGATTCTTTTTTTTCTCGTTTCATCCCTTTTGGCGTCATTGATCCAGGCGATATAGAGCTTTCTATAGGACGGGGCCATATTTTCGAAATTGCTCTTCGCTTTTATATTCGAAGCGAACGCCTCTTCAAGATCGCTCGGCACCGCCAGGGTTCTCTCACTCCGACCATCCTTATCCCACTCGCCCGAGTCCTTTGCCGCCTCCACCGCGGTCAATCCCGCCGCTATCATTTTTCCTTCCCTGATCATTTTCATTGCGCGTTCCTTGTTGAGGTTCGACCAGACGCTCTTATCCCTGCGGGGATTGAATTTCCTTGCATATCTTTTATCATCTATCTTCCTAATCAAGCTGTCGATCCATCCGAAACAGATCGCCTCCTCGACCGAATCGCCGTATGGAATCGAAACCTTACCGGTCGCTTTCTTATAATAGACCAGCCAGATTTCTTTCACGCTTTCATGGTTTTTCTCCAGCCAGGAACGCCACCGGCGCCTGTTTTCAACACAGAGGGTTTTCATCTTTACATCCCTCCACCCACTCCTGAAAAGGACAAAAGCCATCCGAGCAAAATGCCCGCGGGAACGCAGACAACGATCCAGAAGAAGAGGGAACCGGTAAGCACACCTATCAGAAGCCCCAAGCCCGCACCGGCCAGGAATCCGTAACCGGCTCCGGCAGCATGCCTGTCAACCGTATTTTTACGCATCTTTTTCCCTTTATTGGATAACGACACTAATGCTAGCAAATGAGCATCTATCAATCCAACACTTTTTCCATGAAGGTTTTACCTGCAGGGAAAGGGAATAATCAATTAATCCGCTTGACTTCCGCTCTCGTTGCTCCTATGAATGATACTCAATGCGAGAGCATATAAAACGTTTGTAGTTAATTACTACCTCAGAATGCATGCGGGAAGGAGAGTATCCAAAATGAAAAGTATCCCTAAAGCGGCGTTCGTCAATTTATTCATTCTTACACTTATCGCAGCAGCATCAGTTATGGCAGCTTCGTTTACAGCCACGGTTCCGTGTTATGTCAAAATCGCCGCCGGCGATGAGCTCCGGGTTCTCATCGATACGAACCGCAAAGCCGATCTTGAGATCAAAAAGGCAGATGGAGACGAATCGGTGTTCAGCGTGATCGAGTACCGAAACGGAAAGGTCAGGAAAGATTTTCAAGCCGAGTCTTCAACGCTGACCAAGGATGAGAACCGTAAGAATTTCAAGTTCAATAAGTACTTTCATCAAACTCCACCGTCCTCGATGGTTGATGAGGTAAGAATCGTGGTGGAAAAAGGAGCGGTTTATGCCGAGCTCGGCCAGACGGGGGACTATCGGCAGGATTTCTATAACAACGGCTATCAGCGCGGCACATTCGTCAACCCCAACAGGCCTTTGACGGTGCATATCACCGGGGATAATCCCGATGGCGATCAGACTTCAGGCTCCTTCTGGCTGGAGTACGAGACGGGCGACTACTCGGAGAAAACAATCTTCACCGTAGAAACAGGGAAAGAGCTAACGTGGGACTTCCCCGCCGACAAAAAGATCACGGGCTTTGAGGTGAATATCACGAAGGGCCAGGCAAAGATCAGCCTGATTCAACCGTAGTTGGTTAACAACATGCGCTGATTCGAGTTAAGTTAGAACTCGTATGATATACCGACTCCGGCTACAATATCGGAGAAATCTTTGATATCGTTCGAAGAATAGCTTTTATAGAATCCCGGCCCTACACTGAAATCATCCGTTATATCGATTTCAGTTGAAATTTCAAGAGTGACTATATCATCGGATTGATAATAACTATCCGCGATTGCAGCACAGAAAGAATTCAACGGTTTTTTGTATCCGCCGATAATACCCATTTCATCCTGCTCATCGGGAGCGCCATTTTGCTTCTCATAGTAAGCGTCGAGGTACAGAACACCGGAGTCAGAATCATAAAAAGGAATCTCACCGTTCACCCCGTCCCAACCGGGGCAGCAGCCGCCCAGTATACTTCATGTATGCCCGGTACTCATCCCCGAAGCTCTCGATCATCATTGACTCTTCCCTGCTTACCCGCGTGCAAAGCACCAGCAATGTCATTATCGCCAGAAATATAATCGGCCAGCTGGCAGATACGAGAGCGAGGCCGCCGGCCAGGCCTATGAAAGCGGAGTACATGGGATGCCTTACCGATTTATAGGGCCCTTTGGTGATGAGTAGGTGCTCCTCTCTCAACTCCAGGTTGGCGGACCACTGTCTTCCAAGCGCAAGGTGGACCCAGACCAGTAATGCAAGGCTGATAGCGGCTATGCCCGTACCCAGCCATCGAGACCATAGAGGAAGGTTAACTGCAAGTTGTTCCAGCCACAAAGGATTAAAAGCATAGATAACAACAACCGCGACCATGTAGAAGAACAGAATCCCCCTCCATAGAATACCGCCTCTTCCTTCACGTTCGGCTGCGTCTTTTCCGACCGACAATCCGGCCCGACCGGCACGCTTCAATTTCCTGCGGAAATACACCCTGGTTACAATTACTAATACGAACGTAGCGAAGAAGATTACCCGAAAACCCGATTCACTATCCACGATTCCACCCCAGTTCAAACGATGGAGAATAATCATCCAGTGTCCCCATCAATTTTCACCGCGCCGTATATCAGTCACTTTGTATTCTTGAGGTCCCTAATCAGATTCGCCAGTACCGCTCCCGCTCCAAACGAACCGAACAACAATGTAAGTAATTCGGCCCTGTTGCTGCCTTTCCACAAATTTCCGGCAGACATAACAATTAAAGCAATTGTGCAGATCAAAGCTACAAATTCCAAGATTTTCTTTCTGCTGCTCTTCATAATCAATAATTGCCGGCTACGGCAAGCCCTTCATGTCATGCTTGACGAATGTTTGGACCCGTGTTGTAACCTCGTTCACCGAACGGCTGAAGCCTCTCTAGCCAGATCTCCTCAAGAAATTTAAGCTCATCGTCCAGATTGAAAGCCGGATCATCTTTGATCTTTACTACCTCCAGAATCTCGAAGACGAACTTATCCGGACCGAATTCGTTCCATTCCCTCTGGAGCGCTTCGTTGCGATGAGAGCCGGTAGCCAACAAGAATTTGTGACGATTCAACAGCCCCTCAAGGTTCAGGCTGCTTCCGAGCAACACCTTTTCGTTCTCGGTGTTCTTGACCTGGAAGACACCGGCGGTTTTCTCCCGTTCTTTGTATTCTCTCTTGATATCCTTCTTCGATTTCATATCCTTTACCCTTGACATCCAATCTAATAGCGATGTTTAGACAGTTGGCTCTATTTTGGAAAATGATCTTTGCTCCTCAGTTAGATCGCACGAGCCGGAGAAGAGTCACAGTACCCCGTGACGGATATTCCAGCCCGTCGAAAGCGATGCTGTTCTTCCACGTCAGCTCCAAAGTATCGACCGCGAACGCATACGAGAAGACTCCCCGGCCGCCCACGAACTCCGGTGCTAGCGCAAAGAGAGGCTTGGCGTCAATCTCAGAACCGTTAATCCGATACGAGCCGGAGTTCACGATAACGGAGCTGAAACGAGCTATCTTCTCGCTGTCGCTCGGGTGCCAACGCTCGGCATATGGGACAGAACCGTCGTCTCCGAAGGCGTACCCGATACTGTAATAACCATCCGCGAAGATGAAAAGGCTTTCGCGGGCAGGAACCTCGATTATCTTTCCATCCGCCAGGATCAAGTCCATCCCTACAAGCCGCCATGCGCCATTCAACGGGTCCGACGGGCCGGGTGGTTGCTCCGAACATGCAAGCAACCCGGCCACGAATAAGGTAAATGCCACGTGTGTGAGTTTCATTTGCTCTCCAATACGAAGATCGATAGTCTACATAGCATTATACAATATGGCACCATCTGGCTGAAGATGAATTACATTTTTCTTAAAAGCAATTTGAATTGTCAAGTGACGCTTTTATCCTGGGAAAGAAATGTCTCAAAGACGTCGAACTCCCTAATTAAATACAGGAGAACCACAACGGCAATCATCGTGACTGTCAGCCCGATGTTCGCCAGCAGTTGACTCTCGACTCTTGCGAAATACGAAAACGACCGGGAACCATTGTTGAACACCGCATGAACAAGCGACGCCACCCATATGCTCCCTGATTTGGCGTAAACATATGCAAAGAAGATGAAAGTACAGATGGAGCCGGCCGCCAACACGATTCCATTACATATGTATTGCCATACTGTGAAATTCATCGTATCGGGCATGACGAAAGCCAACGGAACGTGCCATGCGAACCAGATGAGGCCACCGATTATAAATCCGCCGACCAGCCGGGATCGACAAAGCTGTGGGAACATGAATCCGCGCCAGCCGAATTCTTCTCCGAATCCTACAATGACCATCGGTATGTTAAGGATTGTCAATCCGCCGATAAAGAAAAGAACCAGCATCATTCTGGGAGTGAGACCGGCGGGGAGATCGTCGATAGATTTGCCGGACAACGCCATCTGATCTTTCAGCTGGGACAGGAACGTCTCGCCGCTGAAGTCCCACGAGATCGAGCCAAGAAATGTATAGACTACATACGAAAGGAGAACGATACCGAGAGTGATCCCCCAGAATTTCAGATAGTCCCGCCATCTGCCGAAACGTAGATTGGCATCCGTAAATCTCCACCGATAGAAAAAGAGGCGGGTGATGATGGCTGCAAGCGCGGGACCGAACATGTAAGGACCGGCAAGATAGTTCCCGGTCTTACCCATCAACTTCATTCCGGCAATGAAGCCGCCGCTTATCAGAATGATGAGTATGAGATAGACGGTCAGCGGTCGTTTCTTCATCCAAGCATTATCCTGTAACTACCGGATACAGAGCAAGCATTAAACCATTCGTAATGGCCCAGGTGTTAGAAAGCCGGTTGGGCCTTGCCGTCAGTCTATGGGGACCGGCTGGCAAAGGTTCGCTTCTGAGTTCGCGACCCGCCCGCATGATTCGCAGATGAACTTCGGTCTGTTCACCAAGGGTTTGATCCTTTCAACATCAAGATTACATGAACAACACGTCAGTGCACACAGCTTGTTTTCGCCGCAACATTTAACCGTTTCATGATGAGACATCGCATCCTCCTTTTCTTCTCACTTTTCCGGGAAAGAATCGCCGATAAATATTAATGTATATTCCACCGGTACTGGTTTGCCGATCTTCGCGCCATTGTCAAGATTCCTTTTGCCCTCGATCACGCATTATACATGAAAACCATACACGGGGGAAAGGTCAAATATTTCAAAATAGATTTTCTAAAGATCGACGGCCTTGTATACAAATATGCCGGGTATAAGATGTAAACACCGCTCGGCAGATGCTTCTCTCCCTTGCTCCCTCCGCACGTTATTCCCCTTTGAGCGCATTCGATTCTCCAACCCTCTCATCCCGTCCGATCTCGACCACCATGTACTTTCCGTCTTTGAATAGCGGCCTATAATGGAGAGCTTCGAGGAGATGTTCTTGCCCTTCTTTCAGAATCACATGAGTAACGAGCGAGCGTTTCCGAATCGAGTCAAGAGCGCTGACGGCATCATGCGGGTTCTCGGCTTCGTAAAAGGCTTTCGCCAACCGAACACGCTCGTACCACTCCAGAACCTCGGTATCCCGGTACGGGTGCGACTTCCAATCGACGAAAACGGGCAGGCCCGAAGCAAGGCGGAAGCGTTCATACTCTAATGGAACAAGGTAGGTCTGGTGACGGTCTGAATGAGCTTTCGCATACAATGCAACGTAATCATATTGATCGGACGACGCGCCTGAAATTGTTCTCCTTACTCCGGTCAAAAAGCATAAGGCAAGGAACGCAAAGGACAAGAACACAATATAAAGTTGCACGCGTTGAACGTACCTTGATGGCGTGAATCGATCGATAATGTTCGTCACTATTACGGATAGGCCTCCCAGAAGAATAGCCGTGGACATCGGAACAAGCCACGCCGAGAGCCTCCAGGGAAAAAGCAGCGCGAGACCCATATTGCCGGATGCCGCTTGAACGAGAGTCAAACCGATACCGGCGACCATGGACAGGGCGATGATTAAAAAGAGCCGCCGGCTCCGATAGGCCGCCGCCAGGCCGGCAAGCATTATCGCAAGCTGGATGAAGGAACGCCTTGAGAACCATGCCGAAGCCTTGGCGTGGTGAGGGATTCGCGTCTCCACGAGAACCGCCTGGGCCTCTCTCAGGGTGGATGGATTGGTGGGGTGTAGAACAAAGAACACATACAGGACGGTCGGCAGAATCAGGAGAAATGCCAGTGTCCCGACAACTATTGCTTTTCGCGCACGCCTTTCCGTGAAGAGGACAACCATGTACGCGGCTGTGAGGATGGCGGCATGCAGCACGTAAGTGGGATGAAGAGTTGCGGATAACACCGCGCACAAGACAGCCAGGACTTCTTTTTTATACAGAAAGCAAACTACGCTTGTAATAAGAAATACTCCGAACGCCGACGGCTGGAGAAACGGTCCGAGGATATATTGACCCGCCATACCGTCGGTGGACAATGCGGCACGTTTCTGGAAGATCGGGGCGATTCGCCACAAACCCGGGAAAAACTTGGCTGGAGCCTCCACTACCCAAGGGCAGTGCAGCAGCGTCAGCAACGCGAAGAACACTACCATCTGATATAAACGGAACTCTCTACTATAAAGACGAACCGCCACGGCTGACAGGGAAGCGGCATATGCGGCGGCAAGTCCACAGAATAAAACGTAGAACATCCAGTGTCGGCCGTGGCTCTGAACCAACGATACGATAGAAGAAAAAACAGGGACGGAATCGGTCTGATTCGCAAGCCAATCCGCCGACAGGTTCCCGTATCCTGCGCGGGCAAGCCCGATCAAGAAGTAAGTGTTCTGATTGTTGCTGAAGAGCGGCCATTGATAGTACGCGCCTGCAAACAGGATGCAAGCCGTAACGAAAGCGCCTGTCTTGAGATATGGAAGGTCGATATTCCTCATCGTTCTCCATTTATCCATATCACCCGACATGAATATCCGACGGCTGCAACTGAAAACAACTACTATATCCCCTGCTCTTGTATCTAGGGCCTATTTGTAAGCAGTCCTCCAATGAAGAATCCAAAACCGAGCACTGCATCGCAGTGCGGGCAGGAATACATTATCTCTTTTTTAATGGAACCTACAATCTCTTTGTGAATTCCTTCTGGAAGATCCCCTGTTTCCCTGCGAGTTCCTTCCAGCGATACAGTCTTTTGACAATGCGGACATTTGGCCATTCTTTCCCCCCTATTAGAAACGTATAGGAACAGAACGAGTTGGGCGGTTATCCCTCCGTATCAGTTACTTCATCTTCTGGATTTCTTCTTCTACCTCTTTTTCTCCCTCGGCGTAGAACTTTTCCTCATCCGGGGCAAGCTCGTGGAGCAATCGCAAAAACTCACCGGCATGAACACGTTCTTCGTCGGCTATATCCTTGAGCACCTCGATGGCGAGCTTGTTATCCGTTGACTCTGCAAGCTGCATATATAATTGAATTGCTTCGTACTCTGCGGCCACCATGAAGCGAATGGCCCTGATGAGTTCCTCATCCGTGAGCTTCCTATCCCTTGCCAACCCTGAAAAAGGTGTTCCAAACTCCGGCATACCCATTCTCCTTTCTTGATTTTTCTCGGGCATCCGCCCAACTAATATATCCCTCTGCACACTTTCTTATTCATTGACTTTCCTACTTTAAACCTCATTCTATCTATTTTCCAATATTTTCAGCGTTTCTTTGGAATTCTTATTATGGGGATTCAATTCGAGTGATTTTCTGAAGCTTTGAATCGCAAGAACCGTATCCGCTTTCATCAAGTATGTCTCACCAAGAGCATCGTACGCCTTCCAGGATTGGGAGAATTCAGATATGACGGCCTTGAGAATAAGGATGGCGTTCTCGGGGCCGGACTGTTCCATCCCGGCAACCATGCGGCTGACATTGATCAGATACGTTTCGCCCGGGACGGTGAAATTGAGGGTGTCGTTCTTGAGTCTAAGATATTCACTGATGGCCACCGGCATGCCGGCATGCATGGCAATATCCTCGGTGATATACTGTGAAAGACTGTGTTTTATAACGATATACTTGTATGGCTTGTTATTTAGAATTTGATGAATTTTCAGCACTATTTCATTGCCCTCGCAAAGAAAGCTGCCATTGCTGCAGACAATAATAACCTGTTCTTTTCCACTGTATTGTCGAGAACCGTGTTGCATTCTTGTCGCCCAAGAACTGGGCCTTGACTGCCCATTAGGCGCCTGAAAGGATATACCCTTGCTAGACAGCCATATCAGTTCCGCGGAACGACCAGGAGGCGTTCCTCTGAATCCAGGCCTGTTTGAAGATTCGGAGGTATGTGTCCGACGTCGCCAAACAAAAGTAGCTTCATTGTTCCGTCTGAATTAACACGAACAACCGTAAGACTGCAATTCCCGATCGACATTCCCAGCCAAGAAAGAGAATCTACACCGAGTGCACGCGTGACAAAGTAACGAATAACGTTACCGTGGCATACCAAGACTTCGTGTCGGGGCCCTACCGACGATGGCACAAAGAACTTTTCAAATGCCGCTTCTAGTTGCTCCTGACAGGCTACTAATTCTGCGGGGTCGCAATCCGCCATGATGTCCTCTCGCCACGTCGGTGGAGTACATTCGGCCAGCAGTTTCGATTCAATCACTTCAAGACTGCCGAACTCCTGGCCGATCACCAGCGCAGTCTCATGCGCTCTAGTAAATGTGCTTGAATAAATGGCCGATATACTTACAGGGAGCGATCTAAGGCGATTCCCTACTAGACGAGCCTGCGCAATACCCAAGGGCAGCAGGCCCTTTCCAACCTCGGGATCGCGCATATCGTGATAGTCGTAGAATCCATGCCGGATCAGGTACAGCGTTCGGGATTCCTGCTCGGCTTCCGCTCCTGATGCTGCGATGCCGGCCGTGAGTATCAATGTCACCATAAGCGGTATCAATTTGATTCTCAACACTTCAACCTCCTTGAATCTCTTGACGTACCCAACATCTCTCATATCACCCGCGAGCGACAGGTTGGTGCTGCCCTTGCCACGGCCAGGTCTCACATTTTCTAATTCAATTGATACGTCGCGCTGATAATACAATCACTGGTGTCACCGGGACATTTTGCAAAGTCAGTCCATCCTGCGTATGCTGTGTCGATGTCGGAACAGCCCCTATCGCATCGACAATATCCATTCCCTCTTTCACTCGGCCGAATACCGCGTATCCAATTCCATTATGACAATCATGTTTGTCGAGAGCCGTGTTGTCCACCAAATTGACGAAAAAGAGACCGAAAAAGGGAAATTCGACAGCTACAATAAGCGGTCAGGCTGTCAATCTAAAAATGGCCAGAAAAACCCGTTTGCATCAAGCACCCTGCCAATGAAATGCCGATTCCATCCCCATGGACTTCAGCGTTTCGTTGAGTTTAAGCTCCGTTGAAATTTGAAATCTCGGCAACCTGATATAAACCCATTCGGTCTCCATCGAATCGTAAACCGAAGAAATGAATTTTCCGTTTAAAGAATTCTCTAAAGAGGTCGAGTTCCTCACGTAAGGGTAACCTGGCGAACTCGATGTGAGTTTTAGGCAACCAACCGGTGCCGCTGCTCTCAGCTTACGGGTTCTTCAGGAATCTCAAATAGAAGGCTGCAAACACCAAGACAATGCCGATGTTCGCTATCAGCCGTTCCCAGAATCGATTCCTAAAGAAAAGTATATCTACACTTACGACGACGGCTATCATCACCGCAATGCAAAGCCCGACAAAGATGTTTTTTATCATTTCAATCACCCGTCAGGACATAGCATACGAGAATCCTAGACTTGCCACCATCCTAAACCACCTCACTCAAAGTATCGATAATGTCCGGTGATCGGATATCTGAAGAGCATGTCCTCAACCTCCGGACCTCGGCCGATATTGTGCACAATCAACGGCCGCTCGCCTTCATGCGAAAGCTTATTCGTCACAATGCCTATGTGGGGTACATTACCGGGCAATACCCAGGTCACCAGATCGCCTTCGGAGTAGTCGTTAGGATCGGTGCTCGCGCCAAGCACCGACCCATGCCGTTGAAAGAACGTCTGGAGATTCGGAACCCGTCTGTGGTCGATATTGGGGTCGGGGCGGGATAATCCCCAAATAGTCGGATACTCGTAAAAAGCCGTCGACATGTCCTCGTGAACTCTCTTCTGCAGATCGATTCCGATGGCACGATAGGCTCGAACAATCAGGTCGGTACACACGCCGATGCTGTCCGGGACATCGCCATTCGGATACCCAATCGCCCGATAGGATCCGTCGTAGACCACTCGGCACTTTGTGCGTTGGATTGCCGCTTCAATTAGTCGCCTGCCCGGCTGCAGAGCCGGCTGCTGCGCGAACACCGCACCGGCGGTAAAGACCAGTATTATTACGAGGACGCGTTTCACATTCTCCTCAATCTCTGACCCGTCTAATCCGTCAGTAGGGGTGGCTCAAGAATCGGGATTCAGAGCCGCCGGTAGATACAAAATAACTCTTGCCGGAGGAGTACGGATACGGTAGTCAGGGTGCGAACATCTCAGCTATAATCGACAATACCTTCCCTGCTGTTCGTTTATCCAATTTCCCGAGTTTCTTGACTAAACGGGCTTTGTCTATAGTCCGTATTTGATCCAACACTACTTGTCCATTTTTGCCTTTGAATCGACATGATATTCTTGTTGGATAGCTTTGCCCCTTTGTAGTCATGGGAGCTACTATCGCAGTTTGTATATTATGGTTCATCTCATCTGGTG
>CAZPAH010000058.1:0-17004 GCA_964584495.1 uncultured bacterium
GAGATTCTCGCCGTCGAGAAAAGCCCCCTCGTCGACCGGGCCGATCGAAGAAAAAGCCGCCTTTCTCCCCTCGAACCTGTTGGCGGCGGCAGCGCACCTGTCGTCCCCCGCGTTATAGAAGAAGAGATCGTCTCCACCGCAGTTCTCGATTATCCTCAATTTATACCGGTAATATTCCCCTACATCGGGGTACCTGTCGAGATGGTCCGGGGTCAGGTTCAGTATGCCGGCCGATACCGGATGAAACCGGTCAATCGTCTCCAACTGGAAACTGCTCACCTCTATGACGAAAATAACGTCTTCCCTCCGATCGGCGACCACGCTGCAGAATGGAACCCCCACGTTACCCGCAACGACCGCGTTACGTCCGCTCTCTTGCAAAATCCCCCCGATCATCGAAACGGTCGTCGACTTTCCGTTCGTTCCGGTGACGGCGATAATCGGTCCCGTGGCGAACCTCGCCGCCAGCTCGAGCTCGCCGATCAGCGGTATTCCCCGTTCCCCGGCGTCAACGGCTAGACGGTGGCCCGCCGGTATGCCGGGGCTCACGATAACCTCATCCACCCCGTCAAGCAGGGACGGATCGTAATCCCCCAGCCGGACGGATACCGAACGCATCTCCTTCGGCATGTCCAGCTCGCGATTCTGATCGGCTCCCGCCACATCGGCCCCCTCATCGAGAAGCAGCTTCATGGCAGCGAAGCCGCTTCTGGCCAGTCCGTAGACGAGAACCTTTCTATCCCTGTACGATTCCACCCTGTCTCTTTCCTTGTTCACGGCGGGGCCGCTCTACCGGCCGGTCACCTTAGTTTCAGCGTGCTCATCCCCAGAAGCAGGAGAAGGGCCGCTATAATCCATAACCTCACCACTACCTGGCTTTCCGACCAGCCTTTCAACTCGAAATGGTGGTGCAGGGGGGCCATCCTGAAGATCCTTCTGCCCGTGAGGCGGAACGAGGCGACCTGCAATATCACCGACATCACCTCGGCCACGAAAACACCGCCCAGGACTATCAGGAGAAGCTCGCTCTTGAGAAGAACGGCCACCGTGCCAAGGGCTCCCCCCAGCGCGAGGGAACCGGTATCGCCCATGAATATCTTCGCCGGATGCGTGTTGAACCAGAGAAAGCCGAGCGAGGCCCCTACGACCGACATGCAATAGATCGACAGCTCGCCCGCCCCTTCCTGGTAGAGAATGTTCAGGTAATCGGCGAAAACCCTGTTGCCTCCCAGGTAGGCGAGCAGGGCGAAGGCGAGAAAACAGAATGCGGCCAGCCCCGAGGCAAGCCCGTCCAGCCCGTCGGAGAGGTTCACCGCGTTGGATGTGCCCGTGATCACCACCATGACCAGCGGGATATAGAAAATTCCCCAGTTTATGTAAAGGTCCTTGAAGAACGGCACCGCCGTCCTGGTCGTCTCCCCCACGACCGGCTGATGGAAGTAGAGATACGATCCGAGAACGGCTCCAAAAATGAACTGCCCCAGAAGCTTGTACCTCCCGATCAGTCCCTTGTCCCGCTTCTTGACCACACTCAGATAATCGTCGACGAAGCCTATCATCCCGGTCCATACCGTGACGACGAGGACAACCTGAATGTAATGGTTCTTGAGGTCCGCCCAAAGAACCGTAGGCAGAATGATGGCCGCGATCATCAACACGCCGCCCATCGTGGGCGTGCCCTCTTTTTCAACGTGCCTGTCGGGGACCTCCACCCTTATCCGCTGACCGATCTGCAGTCTCTTAAGCCACCGTATCATTCTGGGCCCGAAGATGAAGCAGATTAGGAGCGCAGTGACCGTGGCGTACGCCGCCCTGAACGTGATATAGCGGAAAACGTTGAATGCGAAGAAATATTCCTTGAGCGGATACAGGAGGTGGTAAAGCATCAGAGGACCCTCCTTCTCTCCGTCCCTCGAAGCGTCTCAAGCTCGGCTATAAGCTCTTCCATATGCATCCCTCTCGATCCCTTGACGAGAACGGCGTCTCCCTCGCCAAGAAGCCGGTCGAGGTAAGCGGTCAATTTTTTAATATCTAGAAAATGACTTATATCGGGCGGCGCTTTTCTCTGAAGCGCGGCCTCCCGGCTTATCTCGGCGCTGAGCTCGCCCAGCGTCAGGATCCCGTCGACTCCGGCCTTTCCGCATATCGTCCCCGCCTCTCCATGTAGGAGCAGGCTCTTTTCCCCGAGCTCCAGCATATCGCCCAGGACCAACCATCTCTTGCCGGCGACAGGCATCTCCATCATCGCCTCGACCGCCGACGCAAGCGACGCCGGGTTCGAATTGTATGTATCGTCGACGACCGTTATCCCATCGATCAGATAGACGACCCCTCTTCCCTCGGGAAGGTCGTATGAGGTAATCGCGCGCGCCGCCTTTTCCATAGGTATCCCGAGCGTATCTGCCGCCGCCAGCGCCGCGGCGGCGTTGAGAAGATGGTGTTTCCCGATATACTTGATCACCACCGGCGTCGAGGCGACCTCGAAACGGTATCCCCCCCCCTCCCCGATCGCGACATTCTCGATTCTATAATCGGCCGTACCAGAGAATCCGAAGGTCAGCGTCCGCGCTTTTGTTTTACCGGATAGGAATTCGAGGAATTCATCGTCGGCCGGAAGGATCGCCGTTCCAGTTTCCGGAAGGGATTCGACGAGTTCCGCCTTCGCCATGGCAACGCCTTTCAGCGACCCGAAGAATTCCAGGTGTCCGGGTCCTATATTCGTGATGACCCCCGTATCGGGCGCCGCTATCGCGCAGAGATCCCTGATCTCACCCCTGTGGTTCGCCCCCATCTCGGCGACCAGTATCTTGGTACCCTCATCCATACCGAGTATGGTCAACGGCAATCCTATATGGTTATTGAAGTTGCCGGCTGTGGCATGGGTGGTAGCGGCCGTCGAGCACGCAAGCGAAATGAGCTCTTTGGTGCCCGTTTTCCCGCTGCTTCCTGTTATTCCCACTACGCGCGGACCGACCTTCTCCCTCCATGAGGCGGCCAGAACCTGGAGGCCTTTAAGCGTGTCGGGCACATCGAACACGGTCGGAGAAGACGGGTGAGACATCGAGAGGGCGAGGGCTTCCTCTTTCCTGTCCCTGGAAACGAGGAGGGCCGCGGCGCCTTCTTCGATCGCCTGCGCCATATAATCGTGCCCGTCGGTCCTTCCGCAGCTGAGGGCTACGAACAGCATGCCGGAACAATTCCTCCTGGTATCGGTCGAGACCCCTTCTATTACGAGATCCCCGGCGGCCTCTCCCCTGTAGCCGGCCTTGCCCAGCGACCGCGCGATCCATTCGATGCTAGTTCTGATCACCGACCTCCAGCCTTCCAAGCGCTTTCCGCGCTTCCTCCAGATCGTTCAGAGCTATCTTGGTGGCACCGATGATCTGGTAATCCTCGTGCCCTTTACCGGCGAGGACGACCAGCTCTCCGGCACCGCCGTCGGCGACCGCCCTTGCGATCGCTTCCTTCCTGTCCACCTCTACAATAACGGGAGTCGTCGATCCCTCGAGGCCTTCGAGGATATCGCGGATTATCGCATCCGGATCCTCGGTTCGGGGATTATCGCTTGTCACGTAGACTCTGTCACTGAGCTCGGCGGCAAGCTTTCCCATCATCGGCCTTTTTCCCCTATCCCTGTCACCGCCGCATCCGAAAAGGGTAATCAACCTTCGGGGGGACAGCTCCCTGCAGAAAACGAGCAGGTTGCGCAGGGCGTCCGGCGTATGCGCATAATCTATTATCACCGTAGGGCCGTTTTCACTGCCGACTACCTGGAAACGCCCCGGCACGGCTTCGACCCTTTCCAGTCCTGACTTTATCGACTCGAGCCCCGCCCCCGTCGCCAGAGCCGCCCCCGCGGCGGCAAGCGCGTTGTAGGCGGAGAACGATCCCAAAAGAGACAGCTCTATATCGACGCTTCCATCCGCCGTCGAGATCGTGAACCTTGTTCCATTGAGATCGGCGCTCAGGGAACCGCCCCTGACGTCGGCTCCACCGCCGAATCCGTACGAGATCCTCTTCCCCTTGAAACGGTTACCGATGGCCTCGACCCACTTATCATCGAGATTGTAGACGAGCACGCCGTCCTGTTTTTTTCTCCCTTTCCCGGTCAATCCGCCCGTCAGCAACTCCTTGGCGGCAACGTAGTTCTCGAAGGAACCGTGGTAATCGAGGTGATCCCTAGTTATATTCGTGAATACGGCGACATCGAACTCGAGGTGATCGATCCTGCCTTGCACGGCGGCATGGGACGAAACCTCCATGACCGCCGCCCTGCATCCCTCCCCGACGAATCCCGCCAGTATCCTGTAGATATCGACCGCCCCAGGCGTAGTGTTATCCGCACCGGCGAATCCTACCGTCCCGGTGCCGGCCCCGACCGTCCCGATAACACCGGTAAGTCCGGCCGTGCCGTCCAGGATCGACTTGATCAGAAACGAGGTCGATGTCTTCCCGTTCGTGCCGGTGATACCCACCAGGACGATGCCCGATGCGGGATCGCCGTAGAAATTTCTTGCCAAAAGGGCGGCCGCCGATGCCGGGTTCTCCACGACGATCACGGGAATACCCGCTTCCAGTTTCCTGCCGGCAACGAGGGCCGCCGCTCCGGATTCCTCCGCTTTCGCCGCGTAATTGTGCCCATCGTCGTTGTGCCCCTTGACCGCGATAAAGATGTCACCCTTCTTCACCATGCGAGAATCTACCGAAACACCGCTAATCTCGCGGTCTTCGAATCCTGTCGTTCCCGCCGTCTCGACCCCGGCAAGCAATTCGGACAGCTTCAATCGGCACCACCCCTCGACATAGCCAGTTCGTCGCCCCGCCGCCCGGTCCTGCCCGGGCGGCATTTCAGCTCGATCCTGCTTCCGGCGCGCGTCAGCGTTCCCGGTGCGGGCGTCTGCCGGAAGACGACGCCCGATCCGTCGATACTGCTGCTCAATCCGCAGTCGAGAAGCATTCTCCTCGCTTTCCGGATCGACAATCCCCTTAGGTCGGGAACCCGGACCTTTCCTTCGGAATCGGTCCCCTCCTTGCGGAACGAAAGGAGGATCTCCTCGCCGCTCTTGACTAGGGTGCCCGGACCCGGAACCTGTGCGTAGACCTCTCCCGCGCCGCCGGACAATTTGAGACGCAACCCGCTTGAAGATGCGAGATTCATCGCTTCCGCTCCGTTGAGTCTTAAAAAGTTCGGCACCTCGGTCCTGTCTCCCTCTTCATGCCTTACGGCATAAACGCGCCCCCCGCCGTCCAGCAAGTCCGTGGACATATTTATTCCCTCTATAATCTTTCTGAAGACAACGGCCGAGGAGGACCCGCCGTAATGATATGCCGGTGCGGGCTCGTCGAGAACGACCAGAGAAATCAGCCTGGGATCGTCCGCCGGCGCGAAACCGATGAAGCTCGCGACATGCCTGTCCGGGTAATAACCGTTGACCCCCGCTTTCTGGGCGGTGCCGGTCTTTCCCGCCACATCAATCCCATCGACCGCGGCGTTCTTTCCCGTCCCCTCGCGTACCACATCCTTGCAGAATTCGATTAGGGTCTCGGCGGTTTTACCGGAGAAGACGCGGCGGACGCTGACCGGATCGAACTCCTTTACCGGTTTGCCTTTGCCGTCCCTGACGCAGAGTGCGACCCTCGGCACGAGAAGAACACCCCCGTTTGCCAGTGCGCAGTATGCCATCGTCAGCTGCAGGGGAGTCACTCCTATTTCCTGGCCGATCGCTATGCTCGGCATCGATCTCGCCGACCATTGGGACGGATCGCTCAACTTTCCCTTCGATTCCGCCGGCAGGCTCACGCCGGTTCTCCCTCCGAATCCGAACCTCATTATGAAATTGTAAAAGTCCCGCTCCTCGCTCCCCATGACCGCCTTTATCGTGCAGATATTGTTCGAATATATGAAAGACTCCTTGAAGGTGAGCCAGTTCCTTGGATGGTCATCGGTGAAGGTGCCGCAATCCAGCTCGGCTTTCCCGCCTTCGCCGTCGAAAGCGTCGTAGGGATCCACTGCCCCCCTCTCCAGAAGAAACGCGTCGGTGACAAGCTTGAACGTAGATCCGGGCTCATAGATGCAGCTGGTCGAATAGAGCGCGCCGCCGTACCCCCCGTTCGCGCCCCCCCCGTCGTCATGGCTCTTTTCCGCGATACCGAGGATATCACCGGTTCGTGGATCGAGAACGAGAGCCGCTCCTCCGCGTGCGCCGTATTTTTCGACGGCCTGCTCCAGCTCGAAGTCGACAATCGACTGGATCCTCGAATCGATCGTGAGATAGAGATCGCAGCCGTCCTTGGGTTTCTTTCCGGGGGCGTTGAGCGGAACGTACGAACGGTCCAGCGCGTCCCTGTTGACCAGCAACCAGCCGTCCTCTCCCTTCAGATATTCCTCGAACGCCAGCTCGATCCCGCCGGTCCCCGATCCGGAGTCGTTGATCGTGCCTATGAACTGCGGCGTGATAGAGCCGAGGGGATTCAACCTGTCCGATTCAGGATCGAGTTTCACACCGGAGAATGAGGAAAGAACAGCCTCCTGCTCTCCATCGAGGCTTATCCCCTCTCCGAGCTTTACGTACCTGCAGTCTCTCGAGAGGATCCGCTTTATTTTCGCCGTTTTCATTCCGACCACGGACGCAAGATACTCGACCGCCTCCCGGTTGTCGGGACAATCCTTGGGCGTAACGCCGATCGTGTAGATCCTGTGCGTGACAGCGAGGGGCAGGCCGTTCCGGTCCAAGATCGATCCCCGCCTGGCCTGCCATTTGGCCTTGCGGTGCCACTGCTTCTTAGCGCTGGCCGCGTAGAAATCATGCCTCAGGACCTGGATCTGTACAATTCGATAGAAGAGAATGCAGACAAGAATAGTGGAGGAAACCGCTAGGAACGTTAAGCGCCACCTGGAAAAGCGAACCCTCATCTATTATCCGGACTCCTTGAAAGTTTGTCCTCGCCGACGTCGATTGAATAGACCTGCGCCCACCCGGAAGCGGGCTTCAACATCTGATCCGCATTTTCGTAAAAAGCCAGCCTCGATATCTCGCCCGGCGAGCCGGCCTTGAGACCGTCCTCCAAAGCAAGGGGGATGATCCTCTCCGGAGAGATAAGCCTGTTATACTCGGCAGTGAGAAAATTCTTCTGATCCCTCAGATCTTCCCTCTGCTGAAAACCATACGAAATATTGGCCGAAAGGGTGGAGAAGTGAACGTGCAACGAGATGTACAGCAGAACCACGCTCGAGATGAATCCGAGAAGAAGGAGGAAGTTAAACGGGCTTACCCTTCCATCAAGAGCCTTCTTGACTATAAGCGACAGATTGTTCATTAATCCTGCATCTGTTCTCATCTTACAACCTCTCTGCTACGCGTAGCTTCGCGCTCCTCGACCTTGGGTTCGCCGCCACCTCATCTTCCGAGGGAACGACCGGTCTCTTGGTGATTATATTGAGACTGGGCCTTCTGTTACACACGCACTCGGGAAAGTCGGGTGGGCATACACACCCTCTCTCCTCCTGCCTGAAAAATCTCTTTACTATGCGGTCCTCCAGCGAGTGATAGCTTATTACGGCGATCCTGCCGCCGGGCCGGAGGAGATCCACGCACTGCGGAAGGAATATCCGCAGATTATCGAGCTCGTCGTTCGCCCAGATACGGAATGCCTGAAACACCCTGGAAAGGACGCCGAACAGGTCCCTGTCTCCGGCCGCTCTTTCGACTATCTCCCGCAGCTGCGATGTCCGCTCTATCGCTTTATCCTCGCGGGCGGCGACGATCTCTCCCGCTATGCGCCTGTACCTTCTCACCTCTCCGAACTCCCTCAGGATATTCCCGATCTCTTTGCGATCCGCCCCGGCTAGAAGCCCTGTAACCGAACGCTTCCCGCCCCCCATCGACATATCGAGCGGACCGTCCGACATGTAGCTGAACCCCCTCGACCGATCGGAGATCTGAAACGATGACAGGCCCAGATCGGCAAGGACCCCGTTGAACGAGATGCCGCCGATGAGGCGGCCTATCTCGCTGAAATTCCCGAGGATATAACTGACCCTGGACCCGTAGCGGGAAAGCCTTCCCTTCGCCCTCTCGAGAGCCGCCGCGTCCCTGTCGATTCCGATGACTCTCATCCCCTCTCCACCCGCATCCAGGAGGCTCATCGCGTGTCCACCGAGGCCCAGTGTCGCATCCACGTATATACCTTCCGCATTTGAAAGCAAAAATCTCGTGACAGGTTCGGCCAGAACCGGAATATGCTCCATGTCACGAAAACTCCGCGTTAGCTGTTTACAACCAATCCGACCGCAGCGGGATCTCCCATCTTGCCCCTCTGAGTCATCAGGTGACCGAAAGCGGCCCGCCAGTCGGGAAAGATCGAATACCTGTTTTCCTTTTCGAGGAATGAAAAAACCATTACAAGATCTTCATCCAGGTCGCTGAAGAGGAGCTTGGACCCTTCAACCGACCAGTTTCTGAATATTTCCAGTACAGAGCGGTCTATACCGTCCACATCCTTGAAATCGATAATGCAGTAGCCCTTGTGCGATCTGGCCTTTCTTTCAAGAGAACGGATGAATTCGAGGGCATCATCCCCCATAAGCGTGCCGGAGATCCTGTAAATCTCGACTCCGTCCATTTCTGTAAGGTAAACCTTCAAAATACGTCCCTCTAGTTCGAAGCCTATGCTTTTCGGAATCCCCGACGGCGCGGTCGGGCCTTTCGAAGCTAGTATTCCCAGTCACCCTCGATGAAGTTCCTGTCGGCTTCCTCGCTGGCCCTCACGTACTCTTCGGGCGCCCAGATTTCCATATAGTTGAGAACACCCGCCACGACGACCTTCTTCGGACTGCCTATAGCTTCGAGAAAATTCGTAGGGAGGGCCACGCGGCCCGCCTTATCTATATTTACCGTGATCGATTTTCTGCTGTAGAACCTTATCGTCTCCCTCTTCCGCCTGCCGGGAGGAAGATCGTGGAGCTTTCGGACAACGGACTCATTCCACTCTCCCAGCGGGTACAGGTTCAGGCATTTCTCCTTACCCATGCTGAGAACATAGAAACCGCCGGCGTCCTCGGCGACCTGGCGCCTGAATTTCGCGGGAATCATCAGTCTTCCCTTCGAATCAAGAGTGCAATCGTAGTTTCCGAGAAAATTCTGCATCTGCCCGATCCTGCCCTTTATTGTCCCCGATCGTCCGCCTTAAAATCCCCATCCGATTGGAAAGACATCCCGAATCTCCCCATATCCATCCCATTGCACCCCACTTTATCCCACTATTTCCCACCATGTCAAGGGAAAATACAGGACCGGCCGATATTTTTTTGATTTTTAATCTGTTGTTTATAAATAAGTTGTGCTGGGATGTGTATTTTTGAATAATATTTTTTCGGTACTTTTGAGATTCCTACTTCTTCCCACTCTCTTTTGCGCTGAATAATCGACTATAAGGTTAATCTCGACCCGCCTGAATCCGTTCGACCTCTCCCGGAACGTTTTCCTTCCCTGCCGTCATCTTTCCTGGCCGTGACGATCAGGGTTCCGGCCAGCACCCGGACCAGCGGAATCCGCTCCAGAAGGTATTCTACGGTTCGGAAAAGAGGAAAGAGAAGATCGGGCGTGTTCTTGAAAACGAACAGCACCCTCTTCATCCCGGTGACGGCGAACCCCTCCGACTCCAGTAGTTTTCTGATCCCGGCGGGTTTCATAGGCCTGTGGTAGCTGTACGGGTGATAATCGCCCCGCTCGATGTCTCCCACAGGGTAGCACATAACGGGGAAGAGCTTTTTAAGGATCGGTAACTTCACTATCAGTCTCTTTACCGACTCGATCAACGACCTGTAATTGGGTGTCGAAAGAACGAAAACCCCTCCAGGTTCGAGCACCCTGGCCGCCTCCCTCACCGCCTTCACCCGATCGGGCTCGAAGATATGCTCGAAGGTCTCTACCGCAGTCACGGCGGAAAAGGCTGAATCGACGAACGGCAGGGCGCTGATATCCGCCCCCGCTATGTTGATCGTCACCCGGTTGGCCGATGCGACCTTCGAAGCGGCGGTGAAATCGTTCTGCACGATATCTATTCCGAACGGCCGGAATCCAGCCCGTTCGAGAAGGAAAAGATTGTAACCCCAGCCGCACCCGGCATCGAGGGCCCGTCCCCCGCGCCGCGAACGGGCGGCTATCCCGGTGACGGTCATGAATCGTCTCCTGCTGAGGTATCGTTTCGCCTTCGAGCCGAGAAACCAGTTGGCCAGAAGGCTCGGCATCTCATCGCCGGTGATATTTCCCGGTATAACCGGATCGGGGAGGATCATCTCACCTCTCCTTCTACGGTCGGGTCTGACGTGCCGGCACTACCCTTCTCCCCCGCGCCGCCGGACCGGGCCTTTCCCTCTTCCCCGACAGCCCGGCTCCAGTCCAGCCTGTAGAGAACATAAACGACCGGACCGGGCTGCCTTATCCCGAGATTCTCGACCGTGCCGAAGACGACCGGCAGAAATTCCACCCCCCCTATGACCTTTCCCGAAAATCTCAGGGGCTGCGGCGACCTGTCGACCAGGTAATCCGGCTCAAACACGAGATACAACCCCTCGTCGACGATTTCATCGTAATCGTGCAGCTTTCTCATCCTGTTGATCTCCGGCGATACAAGCCCCCCGAGATCCAGCACTTCCATACCGGAATAATATCCGATCGCGCCGATATCCGGAGTCGCAACGGATTCGCCCGGGAGGGCGTTCTCCCCGAGGTATCTGCCGATACCGACAATCACCTCGTTCAAGCCTCTGGTAAATTCCCTAGTAGGCCGTACGACTACGATCGAATAAAAAAGGATGTTCTGCGCGATGACGGCGGCCGTGAATATCGTGAGGGCCGCCGTCCGGTACTTCCCGGCGAATCGCCCCGCGAGCCTCGCGGCCGCCATGGCGCCCAGCGCCGTCAGAACGACCGTAACGGGAATCATGTACCTGGACAGGACCTGGAAATCAAGCACCACGTAGGCCGCCGGCAGGGCCGCGATCCAAAGAAGCGCCAGGAGGGCGCTCCTTCTGCGCACCTCATTCTCGAAGCGCAGCAGCCCCCTGTCGGTCGATATGCCCAGTACGATCAGAGCCAAGAGAGCAAGTGCCGGAAAGGCTCCGGTAGCTGCTATGATCCTTAAAGGAACCGCTGCGTGATGTAGGGTCAGGCCGGAAAGGATAGATCCCCCCTGCTTGGCGCCGGCCGTCAATGGAAAGTAGGTTCCCGTGTGCTTCTTGATGATAACGAACCAGACGGCGAAGAGGGGAATGGCCGCGGCCAGCCAGGAGAGACGTTTCGCGATCCTCTCCTTCCCGCCGACGGCCACGAATGAAACGGCGGCCAGAGGCACCATCAGAAGCGTTTCCGGCCTGGCGAGGTAGGAAAGATAGAGTGCGAGGGCGAAGAGAATCGAACTTCCTGTCGAGGACCCCGCCCGCACTGCGAGGAGAATCGAGGCGAGGACCATGAAAACGGCGAAAGAGCTCTCCATTCCCACGGCGCTCCACCGGATGAGCCAGGCTTCAGACGCTGCCATCAGGACGGCGGCATAGGCTGCGGCCCTTTTTCCATCGAGAATTCGCACGAGCTGGAAAACGAGCAGTATCGACGCGAACCCGAAAAAGCGCGAGAGGACGCCGCACCACACCGACATGTCGCCGCCGAGCAGGTGGACGAAAGCGAGAATCATCACCCAGAGCGGGCTCGTCGCACCGTAGGTCGGATCTCCCCTGTTGAAAGAAAGCTCTCCCGTCTCGGCCAGGTTGCGGGCGTACTGCATGTGGATATATGTATCGTCTATCATCGAGCCGCGTAACGGAAAGATCATGATCATGAAAAGAACGGCGCTTAAGGCGACGACGATGAGGTCCCTGCTCTTCATTTCTCCTCCAGGATCTCCGTTAAGACGGCTTCCAGTTTTTCCGCCCCAGCCCTTCTCGACAGGGCGGGCAGCTCTTCCAGCGAATATGCTCGATTGATCCCGCCATCGAGGTACAGTTGGTAGAAGTTCCCGATCGCCCCGGCGATCCCCTCGTGATCTCCAGGCGAAACGACCTCTCCCCTGCGGTAGTTCCTCACTATCCGGGCCGCTTCCCCTTCCGGCGCTATAGCCAGAATGGGGCGTCTCGCTCCTATATACTCGAAAAGCTTTCCCGGTACAAGCCCCCGGTACCTTTCATCGTCGTGTTTTATGAGCAGAAGCAAATGGGCGCGCGTCTCGTCGAGAACGCACCGGGCGTGCGGAACGTTATCGACGAAGGAGACCTGCTCCTCGAGCCCGAGATCTTTAACCCACCTTTCGTTCCCCGATTCGCGGGGCCCCATGAAAACGACCCGCACACCGTCGGCCGCCCCTCCCCACCGCTCGAGGAAAAGCGAAAATCCCTTGAGAAAATTGCCGGTCGACCTGCCCAACGTAAGCATACCGCCGTGAAGTATCGTAAACGGCTTTTGAGGCGGTTTCCCCCCGCCGACGGGGAAGTCATCCTCGTCATAGCCGTTGGGAATTTTGACCGTGCGACTTTCCGGATACAGCTCCCTCATCTTGTCCATCTGCCAGTCTGTCGTCACTATGACTCTGTCGGCCCTCGAGACACCTCGTTCCATCGCCCTGTGAATACGCCTATGAAGAAAGGTCGGGACGTCCCTCAGCCAAAGCGAGATCCAGGGATCCCTGAAATCCGCGATCCACGGAATATTGTAGGAACGGGAGATTCTTCCGGCGCCGAGATGCGTGCTGTCCGGAGGAGAGGTCGAGTAGAGGGCGTCGAACTTCTCTTCCCGGCAGAGCTCCCCTGCCGCCTTCAATGCGAAGGGAACCCATCCAACGTATGTATCGGGAATCATAAACCATTCCCCTGCGCTCCTGAGCCAGCCGAACCTCCTCGTCGATCTTCGCGGGGCCGTCTCCGCCGATCTTCGTGCGATCTTTCCGAGAAGCCGCTGACCCGACAGTGAAGAGGTTCTTACAACCCTTACCCCGGATGGGACCTTCTCCATGAGTCCGGGATCGTTTATCCAGAACTCCCCCTCCATCGGCGTTATCACGGTCACCTTCCAGGAACCGCCCGCGAGGTGTCTCACGAACGACAGCGGTCTGTAGACCCCTCCGCCCGCCGCCGGTGGGAAGAAGTTTATGAGCATCAGTATCTTTTTCTCGCGGTCTTCGATCATCCCGTCAGCGCCGGCCTTGCACAAGCCGGCATCCTTTCCCTGAATGAGACGGCTAGCGCGCCGCCGGAAATATCCATGCGACGATCCTTTTTCCCGCGACCGGCGGGATCATATCCTGGATGGCCGAAATCTCCGATCCGTCGAATATTCCTAGCAGCCCGACCGCCGTCCTCAGGACGAAGGGGGATGCGATGATAAGGAGTCCGACGGCGGGAAGCCCCCATCTTTCGGTCGCCAGCACTCCCAACGGAGCCAGCACGGCGAAAGCGATAACGGCCCTTCCCGTTCTTCTTCCAGCACCGCCGAAGAAACCCTCCCTTTTCGACAACATTATCGCCGCGATCACCTGCACGAGGGTGGCCACCAGCTGGGCTGCAGCCATACCGGTGACGCCAATTGCCGGAACGAGAAGAAGGAAGGAGCCGAAGTAAGTCGCCATCCAAAGAAAATCACAGAGTACAGCCCACTTCATGAAATGGAGCGCCCTCATCGTAATGATGAGCGGAGCTATGAGCGCGGCGGCGGGCAGGCAGGGAATGAGAACCAGCAGAATGACATATGAGAAGCCGTAGGCTCCCCCGCTCAGAAGCAGGATCGCTTCCTTTCCCCCGACCGCCGCAAGGCCTGCGAAGAAAAGGGATGCTATGAGGGTCACTTTGGTGAAGAGCACTATCCTGCCCGAGAGATCGTTCCATCTCCCCTCCTCGAATATTCTGGTGATCTCCGGTTGCATGGCAACGACCGGAAAACCGAGAAACCTCTTCATGAGTCCGTTCAAACGCGATGCCACATGAAAAAGCGATATCGCCGATACGGGAAGCAGCGAAGTCATCACATACCTATCGACATCCGTGAAGGCCAGGGCCACTATGCTGAGCAGAATCGAATACCCCCAGTACGGAATAGCCGGCGGAAGAACGACTCCGGGTCCGGCGCCCGCGTTTCCCGCCACGATCGATCTGCCCAGGATCAGGAAAAAAAACGGATACCCTGCGGCGGTGACCGCTGCGTTGACCACGAACACCGCCATGAAGAGAAACTCCAGGTCTAGCCTGTCACGTCTCAGCAGAATCCATCCCGTCAGGACCGCGAGGTAGGCGACCTCCAGGAACATCTGCATACGCATTTCCCTGAGCCCGTTGAATCCCCCGTAGAGGAGGAGCTTGAATGCCATCGCCACGGAGGCGAGTGTCATCCACAAGACAATTCCATCGGAAAGGAATCCTTCCCCTGTGCCGGCCGGCATCCAACTCCTCCAGTACCCGGCCGATGCATAAAGAACGGCCCCCGCCAGCAGAAGAACCGCCGACGATACAAGAAAAAGAGCGATCCCCTTTTTCCTCTGCCCCCGGTTCTCCAGTGATGGGAGAAATCTGATCAGCACCTGAGGAAGACCGAGAAGAATCACTGTCGAAAGGAGAAGTGAAAATCCCCTCAGCGCGACGAAAAGTCCGAATTCATCGGCGCCCAGCATTCTGCTGAGAACGCTCATCTGGACAAGCGAGAAGATCATTCCCGCTGCTCCGGAAGCGGCAAGCGCGATCGTGTTCTGGGTTATTCTCGATCCCCTGCGCCCTACCTCGGCCTTATCCATCCCCACCAGCACTTTCTCTTTTCGATAACCGGATAATTATATTCCTTTCCTCCCATGAGCTGCTTGAACCTGATAAGCCCCATGTCTCCTCCGCTGCTTCCGAGGTTGAATATCCTCGCACCCCTCCCATACGCCTCTCTGACGGCGGAGTAGACCAGGAAGGACGCAAGCTTGTACCTCCGCGCCTCCGAGGCCATCCCGGCCTGCCAGGCCTGCGCGTTCCTGCCGAAAAACATGTCTATATGCCCCCCGAGCAGGCGGCCGCCGCGAAATGCCCCCAGGAAAAGCACACCCTCGTCTCTTCTACCGTACAGCTCCTCGAAGAAACGTAATGGATATGGATGCACCCCTCCCCAGTTCCTGGATGCATCCCTGTAAATACCGTGAAAGACGGCGAGCTCGTCCATGGTCGCCAGGGGCCTCGCTACAACGCCGTCCCGCGCCGTCGCCAGGCATTCCCTCTTTTTTCTCCTGCCGAGCACCTTGTCACTGTAATCCTCGAATTCTCCACTCAATTCTATGATACAGCAAGACTCGATCCTGCGCCGCGTGCCCCGTAACCGTAAATCATCGAAGCTGCTCCCAAAAATATTCGCCACGCCCTCGAGGCACGCCGGTGAGGACGAGATTTGGAAAAACTTTTTTAAAAGCTCCATAGATACTCCGGCCTCCCTCTCGAGGGGTGTGCCGTAGGTCCCGAAAGGCATAGACCAGAGAGAGAAGAGGGGCCCCCTTACCTTCCTTACGAAAGGCATCAGGCCGGCCAGGCCGCCGGCGGTCCTGGCGGTTACCCAGCCCGCCTCGAGCCGCGGGAACGAGGCCCTGATGGCTTCCATCCACGCGGGAGTATGGAAAAAGGTCGAACCGTCAAGATCCGCGATGAATTCAAGGATTTCCTCACGATTCAAATCCTCTTCGATCCGGATCTTCACGCGTACTCCTGCCTGGAAAAATTACGATTCCGGTGAAATCTCGAAACCGGGTAAGAGGCGGGCCATGATCCCTAGCACCCCGAGGCGGTCACCTGCGACTGCGGCCTCGATCATCTCCCCGGTCAGTTTCTCGATATCCGGCGGGACCGCGGCCGACGGTCTGGCCAGGAGTATCTTTTCTTCGCCCGGCGATTCAAGCGACTCATCGGAGCTGACCAGGACCTCGTGGAGTTTCTCACCGTCGCGCAGGCCCGAAAATATAACAGGGATTTCCGTGTCCGGCTCGTGGCCGGTGAGCATAATGATATCCCTTGCCATCTCCAGTATCTTTATCGGCTCACCCATGTCCAGTATGAACGTTTCCCCGCCCTTTCCAATGACCGAAGCCCTCATTACCAGAAGGGCGGCCTCCTTGACAGTCATGAAATACCTCGTCGCCTCAGGATCGCTTACCGTAACCGGTCCCCCCCTTGCGATCTGCCTGAGAAAGAGTGGAACAACGCTGCCGGTGCTCCCTATCACGTTACCGAACCGTACCGTCATGAACCTGCAGCCGCTCTTTCCGCTACGGGACCTGATATTGAGCTCCACTAACCTCTTCGTGGCTCCCATCACTCCCCGAGGATCCGCCGCCTTATCGGTCGATATGAAAACAAACCTCTTTACGCCGCAATTCTCGGCGGCCTCGATAAGGTTGATGCTGCCCCCTATATTGTTGAGCACCGCCTCCTCGGGATCCCTCTCCATATAGTGCACATGTTTATGAGCGGCCGCGTGGTATATGATGTCGGGCGAAAACTCCCTTACGATTCTCATCACCCTTGCAGGGTTTCGCAGGTTGTCGATCACCGTATCTATGCGGGGGGTTTTACCGGTCGCCCCGAGCTCCTCCTCTATATCGAATATCCTGTTCTCACCCCTTCCCAGAAGGATCAAGCGGGAACATCCCGTCTTCACCAGCTGGCGGCACAGCTCGCTGCCGATAGATCCGCCGGCTCCGGTCACGAGTATAGTACGGTCCGAGAACGTATCTGAGGAGGACCTGGGATCGAACCCGACCGTTTCCCTACCCAGAAGATCCTCGACCCGCACCTCGCGGATCTGATCTATATGAACCGCTCCCTTTATTATTTCCATCACGCCGGGTAGTATCTTGTACGGCACCTCCGCGCGGCGGCATCGTTTGATCATCGAACGGACAAACCGCCCGGGAGCGGTCGGTATCGCGATTATTATCTCTTGTATCTTATAGGTAGATAGTAGTTTTTGTATATAGTGTGTTTTTCAGTGTAGTTGTATG
>CAZPAH010000059.1:0-16857 GCA_964584495.1 uncultured bacterium
GCAGTAGTACTCGCAGTAACCAAGCTTCGGCACAAGAACCGGTGTCCATAATCCTTCGAGGCCGGCCTGGGTGAGGGTCGGCTGCAGCCCGTTGGTGAGACAAACTTTCATGCATTCGCCGCATTTTACGCATGTCTGAAGAAATTTCTTCTCTGGAAGCGCTCCGGGAGGCCTTATCAGCTCGGGATTCGTTCTTTTTCGCTCCGGGCCGAGTCTCAGGGCCGGTATCGAAGCGACGGCCGCAACGCCCGCGGCGAGCAGGTACCTCCGTTTCAGATCGACGTTGCCACCACCCTGCGGCCTAGGGGCGTGGTGAATCGTTATCGCCGAAGCGGGGCAGATATCGCTGCAGTTGAAGCATACCAGGCATTCCCTGCTGGCCCATTTCCCCGGGGGAAAGGGCGTCGCTTCACCCTGGCAGACCCTGTTGCACATCCTGCACGAAATACATTTCGCCGGATCGACGTCTACCCGCGCAAGCATCTGCCTTGTTCCAATAAGGCCGAGAAGCCCTCCGAGCGGGCACAGGTATCGGCACCAAAACCTGGGGGCCAAGAAGTTCAAAGCCAGCACAGCGCCGAAAATAAGGGCGATCGGCAAGAGCTGTCTGAAAACCGGTTGCTCGAAGGCGAGCAGGGTCCCTATCATCGCCGAGTACACCGAGTCGACCGCCGGAGAGACATATGGAATCCTTAGCGAGTAGATCGTTTCAAGGAACGATCGGAACATCATGTTGACGCCCGGATTGAAGCCTATCGCGAGGGAGCGAATGGTTATCGATATCGGGTCGACGAATCCGGCCGCGTTCCATCCGAACAGGGCGGCGGCCAGGATGAATACCAAAATGAAATATTTGATCTTCCTCAGATTCGGGTAATCGTAGTCGGTTTTTTTAGAGCCCGAGCTTCTCATCTTGAGATACCCCAAGGCCGTATTCAGCGTTCCCAGCGGACAGACCCAACCGCAGAAGAAACGGCCGAGGAACAACGAGAGAAGAACGGTAATAAGGGAGAGGAGAAAGACCGCCCGCACGGCATGAGATGCAAGCAGCGAGGAGATCGCTATAAGCGGGTCGAAATCGAGAAAGAGCCTCACCGGCAGGCCCAGCTCGTCTTTTCCCTTGTATTCGGTTTGAATGAACAGGATCACGAACACTGCAAGGAAGATAATTTGTGATATTCTGCGCAGGATTTTCATCATTACTCCAACGTAATTTTCCGGAATCCCCTGCTTTTAAAGTCGGCGCTCCCGATCCCTCTTTCCTCGGCGAGCCGGATATGTGGATAATCGAGAGGATTATCGCTGGATATAGATTTCCCGAAAAGGGTTATTCCGAAAGCGTCGATCTTGACCGGATCAACGCTGGCGGCCACCGTGTCGAGTCTTTCAACGTCGCCCAAAGTGCTCCCCTGCGGTCCGTTGGCTTTCAGAATGCGGATCGCATCCAGGATCGTAAGGGTCGGTTTGAAAAAAGATGTCAGCTCGACGATCGATTCGGGAAGGTTCTGGTGAAGCAGGTCTCGTCTTCCCCCGATGAGTCCCATCAGGTTCTTCATCGACAAGGTGACTTCCGAGAGCCCATGGTGCTTGGCTATGGGAACGTTTATGATCTTGTCCGCCTCCACCGCGTCCTGGTAGACCTCCCAATCCGTGAGGACCTTACCGCCCAGGCCCATCTTCACAAACTTTCTTTTTTCCATGAAGGGGACGTCGGCGCCGGCTGCTTCGGCCGCTTCACGGATGCCGCTTGTCTTGTAGGTTCGCCTTGCATCGTTGCAGGTGTTGTCGGCCACGATGATTTTAGAGGCACCCGCTTCCTTTACCATCTCAACGACCGTTCTCACTACTTCCGGGTTGGTGGTCGCCGCCTGTTCAGGCCTGCGGTCCCATGAGATGTTCGGTTTGATGAATACCCTGTCCCCCTTGGCGACGAATGATCGCATGCCGCCGAGCAGCTCGACTGCCCTGCGTACGTCGGCTGTGGCATCGGGTCCCTTCACCACCGCAAATGTGGCATTCCCGTCGTCGAATAGCGGGAGGGAGGACAATCTTCCTGCCGGCGAGAGACACCAGGCCGCCCCTCCGGCCAGCAGCTTGATAAATCTTCTTCTCGTTGCCATTTTATCCGACTCCTGAATCGATGTTTCAACCCAAGTATAGGGATCGTCACTCCGTCCGTAAAGTGTAAATGCCGCAAAATATTTACGGTTGCTTTATCTTTTCCAAGCAGTTATGTTGGCCTTCAGTTCAAAGTGCAGGGGGAGACATAGTGAAAAACGGTGAATTCAGACCGAAAGCATTTTACAGGAATCTAGATTCATTGCTCGTGAAAATCGGGGAAGTCGCCGATCCGGGTGAAATTCTATCCCTCGTTCTGGAGGAACTCGTCAAGTCCTTCAGGCCTGAACTGCATATCGACAGCGGCTGCATATATAAATCCCGTTTCGGAGCGTTTCATCTGGCGAAAGGTCCTGTCGGCAAACCCGATGGAGACTGGCCTTCCTACATGCAAAAGTCGGGTGAAACCTTTTCTCTTCTCGAGCAGCACAAGAGCTATATCTTCGTTGAGAATGTCATTCCACCGTGGGGCGGGAACAGCGTTGCGGTCCTCGTGGGAGAGGATGATCGTTACATGCTGGTCTTCAGGCTCGGTGAGGGCTGGGTCAGGGAGACACTCGAGTTTTCCCTCAATACGATAAGGAATACGTTGAACTACAGCATTTCGGCCAGCCGGTTCAATGCCGACATGCAGGAGGCGTATGAGATTCAGAAGAGCCTTCTGCCACGAAAGGCGCCCCGCTTTGAGGGCTATGACATCGCCGGAAGGTTCGTTCCCGCCGAGAGAGTGGGGGGAGACCTTTACGATTTCAGCGTTCTGGACGAAGAAGTCCTGAATTTCGCGATAGGCGACGCGAGCGGTCACGGCCTTCCGGCTGCTCTGTTGGCTAGGGATGTTCTGACCGGTCTCAGGGTGGGAATCGAGAAAGAGATGAAGATCTCCGGCACGATAAAGAAATTGAACAGGGTGATCAACAAGAGCCGGCTTTCCACTAGGTTTATTTCTCTGGTGTACGGCGAGCTCGATCATGACGGTACGCTGGTCTACGTCAACGCGGGGCATCCGCCTCCTTTCATCCTCAAGGAAAATGGATTTGTGGAGCTGACGATCGGAGGGACGATACTCGGACCGCTCGAGGACACCGTCTTCAAAAGAGGTTTCGCATTTCTAGATCCCGGAGATATCCTTGCGCTCTTCACGGACGGCATAGTCGAAGTGAGAAGCGGTGACGATGAGATGTTCGGCACGGAAAGACTGAAAGAGCTGATCAAGAAGAACAGGCTGGAACCGGCCGAAGCCATCATTGGGAATCTGTTTGATAGGATAACCGGCTTTGGAAACAGCAAGAGGCTTCAGGACGACGCGACGATTATCATCATCAAGCGTGCATTCTGACGTTCCACACGGGTGCCGGCTTCAAAACCCTTCCAGAAAATCGCCGATCATGGAGGAAATTTCGTCCCTTATACGCCTGAAGGCGCTCAGCTTCTCTTCCCTCGATCCCTCGGCGGCCGCAGGATCTTCGAGATCCCAATGATACGTCCGCCCACCGCCCGGGAATACGGGGCAGACCTCGCGAGCCCCCCCGCAAAGGGTGATGACGTAGTCGAAGGGTTTATCCAGAAAATCGGCAAGGTTCTTCGGCCTGGCACCACCAACCTCGATCCCCGCCTCTTTCAGCACCTCGACGGCGAGCGGATGGATGCTCACGGCCGGATCGGAACCGGCGCTGCGTACCTCGAACCGGTCCGGGGCCATCTTTCTCAGAATGGCCTCCGCCATCTGGCTTCTGGCCCTGTTCTCGGTGCATACGAAAAGCACCCGCTTTTTGTCAATCACCGGTTTCGTTTCCTCTCTTGTCGATTATTTTCCGGCCAAAAGGGTTACGCCCGTTGCTAAAGCCGGTATATGAAAGTTTACGGTATCGATCCGGCCGTTTAAAGATTAAAAAGGATGCACAGGGTTGTGGCGCCTTGACGGTTTTGTAGAAAACCTTTAGACTCGGGCAATCCGCCGGTTTGGGGATCAGCTTTACCAATAGATTTGTCCGTGGGTTTCATCGAGACCTGCGGCGGCTGCCGGGGCCGGCAGAAATCGGGAGGGTCGATAATGAGCGAAAAGGCAAGAATCAGGGAGCTTCCCGCCGACAAACTCCGGTGGCAATGTTCCGAGAAGCAATTCAGATTCAAGACGACCGCCGACATCAAGCCCTGCAGGGATATCATAGGCCAGGACAGGGCGCTCATGTCGATAAGGATGGGGTTGGATCTGAAGCACAGGGGATACAACATATTTATCACCGGTCTGGTCGGTACGGGACGCACTACCACCATCAAGCACCTTCTCGAAACTATGGAGAAGGCTGACTCGGTGCCCCCGGATATTTGTTACATGAATAATTTCCGAAACCCGAGCATGCCCGTATGCATCGAGCTGAAAGCGGGCCATGGAGTAAGGCTCGCCGCCGATATGGAAGGAATGATATTCAATCTCAAGAAAAAGATCCCCGCGGTGCTCAAGAGCGAGTTTTACACCGAGCGGCGCAAGAAACTCGTTGAAAGAATTCAATCGAAGCAAAAACAGATCATTTCGGAATTCGAGAAGAAGATAAACAAGGAAGGCTTCGCGATGGTCAGCGTCCAGATAGGTCCGGTCGTGAAGCCGCAGCTTGTTCCGGTCATAGACGGCAACGCCGTCGATTACGCCCACGTAGCCCAACTTGTCGAAGAGGGCAAGATATCGAATGAGCAATTCAATACGATGAAAAAATCGGCGGAAAAGCTATCGGAGGAAATGGGCAATATATACGGCCAGATGAAGGAGATCGAGAAGGAGCTGAACGCGAGGCTCGAAAAACTGGACATGGAAACGATCAACCCGGTCGTTCACGAGATGATTGCCGAAATAGACAACCGTCATAAGACTCCGGCCCTTTCGTCCACCCTCGAGGGTGTAGAAAAGGCGATCATGAAAAAATTGGATCTTTTCAGGGCCAGGGATAGTGAGGAGAAAGAAGCTTCGATTCTGCCGATGACCGGGGGGGAGTTCCCTCCTGAAGATCCGTTCAGGGAATTCATGGTGAATCTCGTGGTGGACAATTCGGATGCCGAAGGGCCTCCCGTAATAATAGAGAGTTTCCCGACGATGAAAAATATATTCGGTATGATCGAACGTGAATTCACCCAGGGGGGGTGGTCGAAGGCGGATCACATGAATATAAGGGCGGGAGCATTCCACCGGGCCAACGGGGGATATCTGGTCCTCAACGCCCTGGATGTCTTCATGGAGCCGGGCGTATGGCAAACCCTCAAGAGAACCTTGAAGAGTTCGGAAGTAATGATCCAGAACTACGACTCGTTCGCCTTTATGTCGGTCTCGGCTCTCAAGCCCGGGCCGCTTCAAGTCAAGTCGAAGATCGTTTTGATCGGAGACGCATTCCTCTACTACCTGCTGCTGGCCCACGATGAGGATTTCCAGAAGATATTCAAGATAAGGGCGGATTTCGACAGGGAGGTAGACAGGAATAAATCGGTTATAAACCAGTATGCGGGGTTCATAAGAAACCTCGGGGACAAGGAAGATCTCAAGCCGTTCGATCCTTCGGGCGTGGCGGCCGTGGTGGAATACGGCGTGAGACAGGCGGGTAGGAAAACGAAGCTGTCGACAAGGTTCAACATGATAGCCGATATCGTCCGCGAATCTCATTATCATGCCGGCAGAGCGCGGAGCAAGGTCGTGAAGCGCAAGCATGTCAGAGAGGCGATCGAATACAGGATAAAGAGACTCAACCTCATTGAGGAGAAGCTGCAGGAAAGGATCGACGAGGGGACGATACTGATCGAGACATCGGGCGCCGTGGTCGGACAGGTGAATGCACTGTCGGTCTACAATATGAGCGATTACGCTTTCGGCAGACCCTCACGGATTACCTCGAGGACCTCTCTCGGAAATTCGGGCGTAATAAACATCGAGCGCGAGGCGGATCTGAGCGGCAGCACTCATAACAAGGGGGTTCTTATACTGAGCGGTTATCTGAGGGGAAAATACGGTACGGAGAGTCCTCTCGTGATGAGCGCAAGCCTCTGTTTCGAGCAGTCTTACGGAGGTGTCGACGGTGACAGCGCAAGTTCGACCGAGCTGTACGCGATTCTATCCAGTCTTTCCGACCTTCCGATCAGACAGGACCTGGCGGTCACGGGCTCCATCAACCAAAAGGGTGAAATTCAGCCGATCGGCGGCGTAAACGAAAAAATCGAGGGCTTTTTCAAGGTGTGCAGTTCGCGCGGTCTCAATGGGACCGAAGGGGTCCTGATACCCTGGCAGAATGTCAACGATCTGATGCTTGACGAAAAAGTGGTGGAAGCCGTTAAAGGCGGTTTGTTCCATATCTACCCGGTGAAACATGTCGAAGAGGGCATAGAGATTCTGACGGGCGTCAAGGCGGGCAGGAAGATGAAGAGCGGAAGGTATCCGAAAGGTACCGTGAACGATTTGGTGCAGCGAAGCCTCGTGGGAATGGCTCTCAAATGGAAGAAATTCGGATCGTCGGTAAAAGACAAGGATATATAGAATGTCGGAACTCAGACAGAATCCGGCCACGCATGAGTGGGTGATTATTGCCGCTGAAAGGGCCAAGCGTCCCGAGGATTTCCTCCCCTCGGACGAATCGGCCGTCAGACCGGTCAACCATTCGCCGTCATGCCCGTTTTGCCCCGGGAACGAGAGGATGACCCCCCCCGAAATAAGCTCCAACCTGGATGCAGGTGGGAAATGGACCCTTCGTGTAGTACCGAACAAATTCGCAGCCCTTTCGCCCGAAGGTAACGCGGAGAGAGAGAAGGATAACGATTTTTTCCGCAGCATGGCGGGCCTCGGAAAGCACGAGGTTATCATCGAAACCCCCGACCATTGGAAATCGCTGGGAAAGGCAAGCGATTCCAAGGCGTTAGAGATAGTAAGAGCCTATCATGAAAGGTTCCTGGCCTTGAGCTCGGACCGCAGATTCAAGCTCGTAAAGATATTCAGGAACAGCGGCGCAAGGGCCGGCACATCACTGGCGCATCCGCATTCTCAAATAGTGGCGACACCGGTCGTGCCGCTTCATATAAGGCACCGGATCGAGGCGGCGACACGGTATTACGATGATCATGGGCATTGCGTCTTCTGCCGGATGATTGAAATGGAGATCCGGGAAAAGGCGAGAGTAATAGAGGAAAAGGATGGATTCCTTGCCATTTCCCCGTTCGCGGCCAGGGTTCCCTTCGAGATATGGATAATACCCCTGAAGCACCGGTCGACTTTCGGGGAGCTCTCGAAAACCGGGCAGAGAGGGCTCGCGAAGGTTCTCAATAGGGTGCTTGCAAGGATGATCGAGAGATTGGGAGATCCGGCCTACAACCTGATAGTACGTACCGCCCCGTCCGGTGAGGAGGGTGAGGAGTACTACCACTGGCACCTGCAGATCATTCCGCGCCTGACGACCTCCGCCGGATTCGAGCTCGCAACGGGAGTCTACATCAACACGGTTCTTCCTGAGGATGCGGCGAATTACCTGCGAGGAGACTGAATACCGTTTACACTGATTGCTTTGAAACTAATAGACATTTAGATTGTATATGAATGGAAATAGAAGGAGGGCTTCATGACCGGCAATAGGAGATACGGCATCATAGCGATTTTCGTGCTTATCGCGGGATCGATCGCCTGCTGTTCAGGCAAAGTTGAGGAAGCGGTCGATCGGCCCGAGATGAAACTGGAGGTCAATCTGCTGGAGAATCCTTCATTCGAAAAATGGAATGGATCCGTTCCCGAAGGATGGGAGATCAGGCATTTTTCCGGGGATGGCAGCAACCGTAACAAGTTCGGAAAAAGCACCCATGAGAAGAAATCCGGGCGTTCGTCGTTCTATCTGCGTGGACTGTTCAACACCGATAAATGGATGGTTCTCACGCAGAAGCATCCGGTCAGCCCGGGGTACGACCTGCTGATATCGGCGGACATCAAGGTGGTCAATATACAGGATAATAAAGGCCAGTCCAAGGACGCGAACATCTATATTATTTTCTACGACAGTAAAGGGAAGAGGCTAAACGACCGTTACTATGCCGATGATTGGACCCACCCCAGAACCGGCACGAGCGACTGGAGGCGTGATGTGAAGAAGGTTGAGATTCCCGAAAAGGCCTATTCGGCGGAGTTCGGGCTGATCAACCGGATGACGGGATACGTTTACTTCGACAACGTGATGATGAAAATAAAGGCCAAAGTCAAATGGAACGAGAAGGATACGAAATTTATTACCTTCCAATGGCTGGACGAAAGACCGTTTCCCGAGGGAGCCATCGAGAAGGAAGCAGAGATGATCGAAGGATTCGCGGACCGAGTCGGAATAAAGAAAATCAAAGAGAAGATCAAATATAGGCTCTATCCCTCTCCCGAAAGATTCATGCAGATCCTAGAGAGAAGCAGGTACCATCAGACTTCCAGCTGGTCGGGACGGGAAATTCACACGATAGAGCCGTTCGAGGACCACGAGATGATCCACCATATTCTCTACGACCTGGGATATCCGCCGGTCGGCCTCGCCAAGGGACTGGTATTTTCCCTGAGGTCGCAGTACAGGAATTGGGATATTCACTCCAAGGCCAAACAGTACCTGATCCAAAAAAAAATCCCCGCCCTGTACAAGACGATTCCCCAACAGCTTTTCCTAAATTCAAATGCCAACGTCACCGTACCGGCGTGGGGATCTTTCGTCACCTACTTGATAGACAGGTTCGGTATGGATAAATTCATCGAGTTTTACAAGTCCGTGGACAAGATCGACGAAGTCGGTCCCTTCAACGTGCATTTCAAGGATATCTACGGCGAGGAATTCCCCGATGCAGACCGCGAATGGCGTCTTTTCCTCATGCGCTATCAGGCTGATCCCAACGCCGACACGATGCCCTGACAGTTTCAAGACGGATCGATTCGCCGGCCTCCGGTACATTCCGGGCGGCAGTGTCCGGGAGGACAGAGATGAAGGATTTATTTAAATTTTGCCCCCGGTGCGGCGGCGGGCTCTCCTTGTTCCGTGAGGGGGAGATGCCGAGAATGAGATGTCCCTCCTGCGGATTCATAGAATACCACAATCCGGCTCCCGCGGCGGGCATTCTGGTGCTCGACGGGGAGGAGAGGATCCTTCTGGTCAAGCGTAGGTTCGAGCCTTACAAGGGGGGGTGGACGATCCCCTCGGGGTATGTAGAGTATGACGAGGATGTCCGCGAGACGGCGGTCAGGGAGCTGAAGGAGGAAACGGGCGTCGATGTGGAGATCGACGCGCTTCATGCAGTCGAGTCAGCTTTCGACGATCCCAGGGGGAACACCCTGCTGGTCGTATTCAGGGGACATATCGCCGACGGAAGTGTAAGAGCCGGAGACGACGCCGAGGAGGCCCGGTTCTTTCCCCTGGACCGACTTCCGGAAATCGCTTTCGAATGCCAGAGAAGGATTATCGGCAGGCTAAGGGAGAATCGACTCCCCTGATCCCGGCAGGCACGGTTCGGCCGGAGCCGACAAGCCGGTATCTCCGGGAACCGGGCCTCCGCCGGTACGAGGCATACCTTTTCCAAGAAATACAGAGATAAGTGTCTAAACGATTTATCGCTGGCAATTACTATTAGTACAAAGTATATTTCATGCAGTTCGTGGACCGATATCCCCCCCACCTGCCCAGAGTGTTACTATGAAAACCAGTGAATCTTAGGGTTCGCGGGTAAATGCGACAGGACCTTTCGGAGCGTCTTGATCTATCGACGGGAGGTAAGGTGTTGATTAGAAAGGTAATAGAAACTGTTCTCTGTCTCTCGGTGGTGGCTATATTCGGGTGCGGGGACAAAGGAACAGAGCCCCGGCCGCCCGTTACCACCAATGAAATTAAGCTAGCAGCCGATGCATATATAATCGAGGAGAGTGAGAGCTTTGCTCTTTCGCAGAGGATTGATTCGGTTTTCGTTTTTAATTATACCGGTGCAATTCCCGACCTTACGGTCGGCAGGGTGATCGTCGGGGAGGGACTCGGCGGCTACATCGGGCGTGTCACCTCAATCGACACGACCGCGGACCAGCTGACCGTACATACGACGGCAGCCTCCCTTGTTGAAGCGGTAGAAAAGGGTGGATTCGAAGAGACTGTGCAACTCGGCATCGAAGAGGTCGATCTCTCCGGTGGCGGTGGGAATGTTCCCCTTCCTGGGGAAATCATCTATTTGGCGGAAGGGCTCGACAAAGCACCCGGCGGATTTTTACTTTCCGGCATGACAATTTTTTCCGGCCAAGTAGGCGGGGTCGATCTGGAGGTTTCCATCACCGATGGAGCCTTTTGCTTCGATCCCACTCTAAATATCGGCGGTGACATCGAAGTTTCCGAATTGGATGAATTTCGCGCTGTTGTGAGCGGAACGATCTATTATGACTGCAATTACTCTGTGACCGTCTCGGGAGCTACCCAATATTCCGATGAGATCAAGATCTCGACCCTTCAGCAGACCCTCTGCCAGCACATATCGAACCTGCCGGTCGTCGAGGTTGTGACACTCGATATCTTTGCCGGATTCGAGATAGATGCAGACGGAGAACAGGACCTGCTGACCGGGTTTGAAGGCGTTTATGATGTGGAATTCGGTGCTGTCTGCCGGGGAGGTGCATGGCAGCCGGTGCGGGAGAGGGGATCGCAGATCACTGGTGCTCCCGTAACATACGATCAACCGGTCACCCTTTCGTTCAAAGGATATCTGAAAGCGGTGCTGACAATCGATATCTACTCCGAGGGAGTTTCTGTCTTCGAATGCGAGCCGTTCCTTTCCTATTCCGGTGAATTCGATGCTCCTCCCGCCTGGAGCTGGGAGCTGCGGGCGGGCCTGTCGGACGGGTCTGCCTCGACCGTCGATATTCTCGATCCTTCCGTGACCGGCGGCAATTTCAGCCCGGCCGACTGGGATACACTGCTTTCCACCGGATCGAGCGGAGAATCGCCGGTGGCGACGATTTCAAGTCCTGCCGACCTGGCTATTTTCCAACAGGATCAAGTGATCAATTTCACCGGAACGGCAGAGGATCCCCAGGAGGGTATGCTGAACGGAGCCAGTATAGTTTGGGTATCGGATAAGGACGGACCGATCGGGACCGGTACGGCCGTTTATGCCGAAGGCCTTTCCATAAATATTCATAATATCACCATGACGGCGACCGACAGCGAGGGGTACGCGGGATCAGACAGAATCACGATCGATGTCCGCGCCACAAATTATCCGCCGGAAGCCTCGATCGATGCTCCTCTGAACGGTCAAAGGTTTCTTGCAAGGAAATCGATAATATTCGAAGGATCGGGAACCGATTACGAAGATGGAACGCTCCCGCCGGATTCGCTCGAATGGATATCCGACAGGGACGGTTATCTCGGCTCGGGGCCTGTTGTCTCTATAGCCGATCTTTCGATAGGAAACCACCTCGTGACGCTGACCGTAAAGGACAGCGATCAAAACGAGGATTCCGAAAGCGTGACCATTTATGTAGATCCCAATAACCCTCCCGCCGCATGGATAACCAGCCCGCCCGACAGCATGAATTTCTCGGTTGGAGAACAGATAACCTTCGGCGGTTCGGGGGAAGATCCCGAGGACGGTCAACTGGGTGGGGGGGCGTTGGCCTGGAGCTCCGATGTCTCGGGACTCATAGGCACCGGCACTTCTTTCTCAAGGAGCGATCTGCCGGTCAGCAGGCACGTAATCACCCTGAGGGTCACGGACAGCGACGATAATACCGTTTCGGCGGTGATTACGATATTTGTAAATCCGAAACCGGACCCGGGAGACATGACCATGATCGACGTGCCGGCGACGACTTCCTTTCCGATGGGTTGGGCGGGAGGGTATCCTGACTCGGAACCTGTTCACACCGTCTCGCTCGACTCGTTCCAGATCGGAAAGCACGAGATCAGTTTCGCCTTGTGGCTGGATGTCAAGGCGTGGGGACAGAGGAACGGCTATGTCTTCGCGCATCTGGGAGGACGGGGCTCCGACCCGACCATTTCGACGGCCCGGCACCCTGTTACCAAGATCAATTGGTACGATTGTCTGGCCTGGTGCAACGCCTACTCCGAGAGAGAGGGGCTGGCACCCTCATATTACATGCCGGGACAGGCCCACGTGCCGGCCAACGTATACCGTGATTCCTCAGAGGAGCTGGAATTCAGCTCGACCGATGTCGATTGGACGGCCGACGGGTTCAGGCTCCCCACCGAGGCCGAGTGGGAGTATGTGGCTAGGTATATCGATGGCACGAATTTCGACCGTGGGGATATGCACAGCGGTAACGATATCAACGCCGATATAGATTATTTTGCCTGGTACTCGGTCAATTCGGAAGGATCGACCCATCCGGTTGGCGCTCTCAGCGGGAACCGGCTCGGGGTCAAGGATATGAGCGGCAATGTTTGGGAATGGTGCTGGGACTGCTACGGAAGCGAGTACTACAACTGGAGCCCGACCAATAATCCGAAAGGCCCGGAAGGGATAAACCTCAGGGTTCTCCGGGGTGGGAGCTTCTATTACAGCAGCTTTTACTGTAGTACATCCAAACGCTATTTCATGGCCGCGGCCGACTGGGTCTACCACTACCGCGGATTCAGGGTATGCAGGGGAGCGCCGTCTCCATAGAGGCGGGATGAGGTATTTATACGCCTGTGAGAAGTCGGGTTAAATGCCCGGTAAAATAATCTCGATATCAGAAAGACAAGATCGGTGAATGACGGCGCCGCCGCGCCGGGCGGACGCTATTCTTTCCGTGATTTCTTCTTTTCCACCCTCATTACGAAAATGAGAAATCCGGCGAATCCTCCCCAGACGAGGAGACAGACGGTCACCATCATCGCCACTGCGGCCCCGGTCATAGAGGTTGCTCCTTCTTTATTTCGTCAGGCGGACCGAAATCCTCGCCCGGCCCGGGCGCGTTACCGAATAGCAGCCTGTTTATCGGCTTTTGGAGGAAGAGCATGGCTGCGATGACGATACCCCACTGGAGAATGCATGTTCCGACGCTGAATTGACGAAACGGATGGTACCAGAGCTCGGGATCGAAGCTAGTGATCGCCCTGGCGAACCACCATCCGATGAGGGCGGTGAATTCCGCCGGTATCAAGATCGTAACGGCCAGGTTGAAAAATCTGCCCAGATAGATATCGTTATCCGGAATGTCGACAAGTTCCATGCGGAACCTGTTCACCCCGTACCGTATAACCGTCAGCGCGAAAAGAAGCCCGCTCAGGATCAGTCCGAGGCTCCATACCCAGTCCTGGTTCTGGAAAAAGGAAGGACTGAGGGCCGATGGAAGCCCCAGAATAAAACAGCCCGATCCGATGATCAGTATCCCCTTTTTCCTGGAAAGTCCGAAATCCATCACGTTCCTCGTGCCGAGTTCGATCATCGATATGAGCGATGACAGCGCCGCGATGGAGAGGGCCAGGAAGAATACGAATAGAAAGATCCTTCCACCGGATATCTCCTCGAACAGTTTCGGTATCCAGATGAAGGTAAGACCGGTGCACAGGGGGCCGGTGTCCTGCACGACCGATACGGCCTGGGTGGTGGGAAGAACGGCGAATACGGTCGGTATCACGGCCAAAGCCGCAAGGAGGGAAGCCGAATTATTGCCGAGGCCGGCGAGAAAAGAGTTCGCCACTATATCCTCGTCATTTTTCATGTAGACCGCGTAGGTGAGAATGAGACCCCATCCCGCCCCGGTCGACCAGGCCGACTGGGTAAGCCCCTCGAGCCATATCCTGTAATTGAGAAGCTCGTGCCACTTCGGCTGAAACAGGTAGTTCAGCCCCTCGTGGGCTCCCGGCAGCGAGACGGCCCTCGCAACGGCGATCACCAGAAGAACGAATAGGGATGGGAGGAGCAGCCTGTTCGCCTTCTCGATCCCGTTGATCACCCCTTTGTAGATTATATAAGAGCCGGCGGAAATTCCCGCGAAATGAAAGAGGACCGGCTGCCATCCGCTTCTGTTGAAGGACGACCAGAAGGCTGTGTTGTCGCTACCCCGCAATCCCCCGCCGGGCAGGATTGCGCCGAGACCGGTCATGTCGATCAGCGAGGCGAATGCGTACCTGAAACACCATCCTGTCACGACACAGTAGTAGAATGTGATCGCCAGGGTGCACAGGCCCACGAATCCTCCCATCCACGTATAGCGGCGGTCGATCGATCCAAAAGCGCCGATCGTCCCCATTCTCGTCTTCTTGCCCATGCCGAACTCGATCACCAGCAGGGGGATCGACCATAGAAAGAGAAAGATGAACCAGGGAACCAAGAAAGGAGCCCCGCCGTTCTGAGCGACCACCCTTGGAAACCTCCAGATGTTTCCGGTGCCCACGGCCATACCGAGGGCGGCCAGAAGGAGCGACCACCTCGATGTGAATTTCTCGCTCATTCGATGACCTTTATTCCGAAGGTGTCTCCCACCTCGATCCTGTCGACCACTTCGATACCGCCCGTGACCCTACCCACGACCGTGTACCGGCCGTCGAGGTGCGGTTGCGGCGTTTGTGCAATAAAAAACTGGCTTCCCGGCGTATCCTTGCCCGCGTGCGCCATTCCGACGGTTCCCCGCTCATAACTGTGGTTGTTGAACTCGCTTCTCAGAAAATATCCGGCGTCCCCCCAACCGTCTCCACGCGGGCAACCCCCCTGGATCACGAAACCGGGAACGACCCTGTGAAATCTCAGGCCGTCGTAGAAACCCTCCCGCGCCAGGTAGAGTATGCTATTGACGATCTGTGGGGCGTCATCGCCGAAAAGCTCGATCTCTATCTTTCCCCTCCTGGTGGCGATGACGATCTTTGGATTACCGCAGGGAAGCGCGGGTCCCTCCCCCGGCGGCATGCCTCTGTCCCACCCCGATCTTGCGAGGGGGTCGGGAGTGAAGTTGAGGCCGAAACGGGCCGCCGCCTGGGCCGCCGCCGCGGGGATCCTCGGATCGGTTTCCAGAAGGGCCGTTCTCAGAAGCGCGATGACCCTGTTCCTGGTCTCCTCGTCGGGACACCCCTTCGGTCCGATAGTTGAGAACAGGTTTATGATCGAGAGCTTTCTGTCGCCGTCCTCCCGCTCGCCGTGAGAGGCGAATATGGCCGCAAGCCGCTCGAAGGCTTCACCGGGCAGCTTCGGGCCGAGGGCGTCTATGGCGATCGATGCCACCACCGGATCGCCGCCACCGGCCGCATCGAGAAGCGCGTCAAGGGGACTGGTCTCCCCCGGAGGAAGTGGTGCGGCGATCTCATCCCTGTTTTTCCACCTGCCCAGTCCCGCGGCTGCTCCTTCCCTGGCTAGGTGGTCTTTGCTCTCGGAGAGTGTCCCGACGAGAAGCGGAAGATCTTTCTTCCTCCCGATCTCGCCGAGCATCTCGAGCGCAACCATCCTGTCGAAATGATCCCCCTTCTCGTAGAGGGCCATTATATCGCCGGCCGCCTTCGTCCCGCCTGTCGCGGCGGCGGCTTCAAGGGCCGCGCTTCTCACCATGAACGATTCATCCGAAAAAAACGGCAGAACCTTGTCGAAAGATTTCTCTCTGCCCAGGAGTGCGATACCTCTAAGGGCTGTTGTAACAATATACGTATCTTCCGATTCCAACCCCTTCTCGAGTTTTTCGGCGCTGCTAGATGTTCCGATCATGGATAGAGACTCGAGGGTTTTGATCGATATCCATCTATTATCGGATTCTATCAACACGGCCAAACGGTCGACCGCCTTTTTCTCCTTCAACCTGCCGAGAGCCTCAGCCGCCCTGAAGACTACTTCGGGCTCATCGCTCTGGAGCAGGGGCAAAATTATGCCGTTCTGCCCGCCGTAGCCCAGCCTGCCCAGCGCGTAAACGGCGCATGCGACCACGTGGGGATCAGGATCGTGAATAGAATTCACGCAACCGGACGCCGACGACGAATCGCCGAGAGCCGCAAGGGCCAGGACCGATTCCGAGCGGAGCGAGGAGTTGAAGTTTTTCAGGTACGGCATGATGATCGGGATGGCGGCCTTTAGGCGGGTTCTTCCAAGGGCCTCGACCGCGATGATCTTCTGCCCGATCGAGAGAGAAGGGATCGTTCTTTGGAAAGTCCCTATGACGAGTTCTTCATCATCCTTTCTCCAACCGGCCAGCCCGAGGCTGTAAAGGGCCGCCGAGACGACTGAGGGATCTTCGTCGGCGCACAGATTCGACAGGTAGAAGACCGTTCCGAGGGGATCGTCTATCACGCCCAGAATTTCAGCGCACCTAGTCCTCACGAGGGGATCCGGGTCTATTATCAGTTCCTTTATTGGGTCGGAGAGAAGGCCTCTACTTTCCATCTCGGCGAGCATTATCAGCTTTTGCCGTCCCTCCGGGTCGTTCAGTAATCTGTCGTACCTGCTTCCCATTACGCCGGAGGGAATGAGAAAGGTCAAAAGGGCAACTGCTGCGAGCAGGGGCAGCGGTGACGAGATTTGTTTCATGCCGACTCCTTTGTTTCAATATACCCTTCCTGCCATCCACGCGGGGATGATGTCAAGCGCTTTCGGATCCGTTTAGATGATTGCTTTTTCGATCCGGCGATTGTATTGTACTCGGGTGCCATCGAGAGTTTCCATCATTATAGTCCGCTTTGAATCTACAGGAGGAATAAACCGGTGAATAGAAGATTTCTTTTCCTGGCGGCGGCAGCGGTCGTGTATTTGGCCGCGGGCAGGGTGGCCGCATGTACCAACTTGATTGTGACCAGGGGGGCCTCG
>CAZPAH010000060.1:0-16749 GCA_964584495.1 uncultured bacterium
CCCGCATCGACGAAGTCGACTACAACGGCCAGAAGATCGTTCCGCTCAAATTCCTGAAGGCGCTGCTGCCCGACCCGGCCAGCCTCGGCCCGCTCACCAAGGGCAAAACCTGCATCGGCTGCCAAGTCAAGGGACTCAAAGACGGCCAGGAGATTTCCGGATCGCTTGTTTACCATGCCGAGCCTTTACGATTTGCCGGCAACCTGGTTGTTGCGGCGGATACGGCGGGAATTTCGACAGGAGTTTTCGCCGTTTCGGCCCCCGACGACGGCTCGGGGGATGCATGGCTCTCGTTCTTCGCTTTCACGGCGGGGCAGCTCGTTCCTGATCTCGATTTCAACCAGGTGGTCCCACTGACCCTCCGGGAGATAGAGGGTGGACCGGTTCTGCTGGGGGGCGATATCCTTCCCGAAGAGGATGGAGTGGAGGTCTATGTCATCGCACCGGTGACGGGAAGGGTATTCCTCTGCTCACGTTCAGGCATCTTGATGGAGAGAAAGGTGGCCGAGAGGATCACCGAGCTTCCATCGCTGGAAGATATAAACGGCGATTCGCAGGTCGACCTGGTATGCACCGATCGGCATACCGTATATGTCGTCTCTCCTTCGGGCGCCAACGTCACCGGTTGGCCGAGAAGGCTGGACGAAATATTCAATCTACCAGACGAGGTGGCGATATCGGCTCCCCTAACCTCCGTCTCCAACGAATCGGGGGCCTGGGTGGTCGCGGGAACCGACAAGGGCATTATCTATATCTTCGACCAGTATGGAGAGCTGGAGCACGGTTATCCTAAGCGAATCGCGAGTTCGTTCATACAGGGGATCGACCTCGTCGCCGAAGACGGTGCGGGTCTTCTGAACTACTGCGACATTCTGCGCAACGATCCCTCGAGCGGTTTCTCCGCTTTCCGGCCCGAGGGAGGCTCGTTTAAATGGAGAAAGGCTCCGTTCGGCGCCGGCCATCTGGACAAGTCCTGGTCATCGCCGTGGGGCGGCGTCGGGCGCACAGCCTTTCTGCAGCCATCGACCGGTGGATATGCCGGGGAAGGTGCCGTTTGGACCGATATAGAGGCGAATCTCAAGGTTTATCCGAACCCGTCGAGCGGCAGGCGTGTGGGGTTTCATTTCACGGCTCCGCAGGACGGGAAGGCGGAATTGAAGATAATGAATCTCGACGGAGAGATCATTCACGAGGAAAGCAAGGATCTCTACGGCGGCGATGATGAATTCGTCGTTTCCATGGCCGGAAAAGTTTCCGGAATATACCTGTGCAGGATAGTCATATCCTCGGGGGGACGAACGGTTCAGACGAGAAGAAAATTCGCGATAGTCAACTGATATTGAGGAGGGAAAATGTCGTCGGGTTACAGCGGATCATTGATCCTGATCGTTGCCGCAGCGATAATATTCAGCGGTTCCGCGGCCTGTGGCACGGGGATGAACGGACGGGGAACACTTCCCTCTGGGGGCGCGCTGACATCGTTTCGCGACGCTCCGGTGGACCGCAGCTCACGGGAGGAGCGGCCCTCAGTTCCGCCTCCTTCGGTTTTTGACGGCGGGCGTGGCGTTTTGAACCTCGATTCCTTCAATAAAACGGAAACGTTGAAGCTCTCCGGCCGGAGGTTGAGCAATACTTCCCTTCCGCCGGGCTTCAACTATCGTGCAGTGGCGGCGGCGCCAGGAACGAACGGCTCGGGGGGAAGAAAAAGGATCGCATTGTCTGTCCTCGCCTCCGCGCTGCTGCCGGGGCTGGGGGAGATGTATCTTTATCTGGATTCAGGCAACAGGTCCGCCCTTTACCGTGCGCCGGTTTTCATGGCCCTTGAAGGGTATTTCTGGTACGGTTACAAGACGAATCACGATAAGGGAAAGGATTTCAAAAGCCAGTACGAGCAATTCTGCGACGAGCACTGGAGCGAGGAGAGGTTTCTGCTCCAGCATCCATACTGTGACGGGATAGGGGGGTGCGAAAGCTGGGAGCAGTATAACGAGGAAGCCAAGAACGATTACTGGTATTTCGTCTATATACCGAGAAATCTCGATGTGGAGGAGTACTACGAGAACTGCGGGAAGTACGATGCATTCGCCTTCGGCTGGGATGACTGGAACGGCGATTACGACGATTTCCAACCCTGGACCCCCAACAGGACCTACTACTGGCACCTTAGGGGCGAAAGCGACAAGTATCTTGTAAGGGGGGACCAGTTCCTCATGCTCACGATAGTCAACAGGGTGGTTTCGATGATCGATGCAGGATGGCTCGCGTACAGGATGAACAAGAATCAGGCGCAGGAAGAAGGCTGGTCTCTGGAACTGGAATCGAGTCCGGTGGCGAGCTCGATAGGATTAAGTTACCGTTTCTAGGGGGATTTATTTGAGAAAGATTATTATATACACGATCGCAGCAGCACTTTTTGCCACGCCGGCGGCCGGCGGCGCCTTGTTCGAGGACGGTCCCGGCTGGGATGAGCCGTTCGATCCGTCAGCGGTCTCGATAGCTCCTCCCGAAGGGATGGCACATGGGGGATATGCAGCCGGGCTGATTTCCTCCGCCGGATCCGGCGGATTCGAGATCTCCGCCGCCGGAGCGGAAAGATCCCCTGCGCTGGAAGGAGCCGCAAGCTTTCTGCTGCCCGGTCTGGGGCAGTGGAGGATGGGCAGAACGACAAGGGCGAAGATATTCTTCGGCCTGGAAGGCCTCGCCTGGGTCGCGGTCGGATCTTTCCTCTGGCAGTCGCACGAGAGGAGGGAAGCCTACGAGGAATACGCGGTTGCTTTCGCTTCGGTCAACGGAACGGGACACTCCGACGATTATTACGAGCACGTAGGAAACTACAGGAGCAGCGACGGTCCCGGAGGGTACAACGAATCGGTATTGATCGAAGCGAGGGATCTCTATTATCCCGACAGGAACGCCATCGATGAATACTACGCCGCCAACAGGGTTCCCCCCTCGATGTACTGGCTGTGGGAATCCGACGGGGCGTTCAAACGCTACAACTCTCTCAGGGCCGGCCAGACCGATGCCCGTAGCCGGGCCCTGTACGCCGTGTTCTTCGCGATCGGTCTCAGGGTCGTAAGCACCGTCGATGCGGTGAGGCTCGCCCGGTCGGCCGGTGAACGGCAGGAGGTCCGGCCGTCGGGTATCTCCATCGGCCTCGATCCCGCCCCGGGGGGATTCCTGTTGTCGCTCAACCACCCATTCTGAACGGGCGCAGGATGCGTAAGCAATGAGAGTGAAATGTCCGGATTACTATTTCCCGCGTTCCTTTCCCTGATTCTGCCTTTTCAGGCGATTTCAACCGCCGGAGACTCCGTTTCGAATCTCTTACAGGACAAGCGGAGTGTAATAACCCTGCCCGCGGAGGATGAAGAGGATAACCTTGAAAAACTTGTCGTCTCGGAGTCGGGACTGAAGTTCGGCTCCGGAGAATTACGGGAAGTGCTGGGGCTGGCGGCAGATCCTTCAGGGTATCTCTACGCGGTTGATGCCATGACGGGAAAGATATTCCGTTTCTCGAGCGATGGAAAGGTAGTCGAGTTCGAGAGCCCTCCGCTCGACACCTCGATCTATCCGATCGATGTAGCCTCTTTCGGAACGATTGTCTATGTTCTCGATTACACGACCAACAGGGTGCTGAGGTACGATTACAGGGGGGCGTATCTCGACATCCTGATCTCTTTCAGGGAATACGGAAAGCTGCGCCCCGTTTCCCTCACATTGGGGGGGGGAGGACGCTTCGTCACGACGGATATCGATAACAGTAAGACGACCGTATTCTCGCCGCTTCTCGATATCGAGATCGAGATCGGAGGGTACGGGGTGGGAGAAGGTGTTTTCGACCGCCCGGCCAAGGCGGCGATACTTCCGGACGAGAGGCTTGCGGTGGTCGAGACGGGGAACAGGCGTGTCCAGCTCTTCTCGGCGGCGGGCAGGTACGAAAAAACCATCCCGGCGCCGGGAAGTGCGCGGTTCGTCGTTCCCAGATCGATCTGCGCCGATGCGGATGGAAATATCTTCGTGGCCGACGCGGGAGCGGGCGCCGTTTTCGTCTTTTCCGGCGAGGGTGAATACCTTCTCGCGATCGATTCATTCGGAGGAAAGGCGATTTCGCCTTCAGCGGTGTCGGCCGGTTGGAACAATATTCTTTACGTCGCCGATCTCGGATCGAGATCGATACTTCTTTACAATCTCTCCTACCCCGAAAAATGATTATGCGATCCATTGCGATGCGATTCTTTCTGCTGTCACTCCTTGCCGTGGAGACGGCCGCCGCTGCGGCCGGTGCCGCCGCGCCGCCGGAAGCTGCCCGCGGGAGAAGCCCGTTAGGCTCGCATCACAGGATTTCGAAAGTCTTCATGCTCGAGAAAGGTCAGAGCCGTCTCGATCTGGGTACTTCATTCATCGTCGAGGGCAGCGACTCGGTCTTCATGAACGGCGTTGCCATGGAGCGGGAATCGGATTACAGGATAAACCTCCTGATGGGCACTCTCGTGCTTGTAAGCCCCGCCTCCGGCGGCGAGGCGGTACGTATATCCTGGCAGCGGTACCCGTTCGCGTTTTCGCCCGTATTCGCGGCACGTTTCCCCGACGACAGCGGCCCCCTCCGCGTGACGCGGCCTCCGGCCCCGCCGATCGAGGGAGAGGGGAAGAAGGGTTCCCCTTACAGGTTGAGGCTTTCGGGGAGTAAGAGCGTCGGGTTCAGCCTTGGATCGGACAGGGGGCTCGGGATAGACCAGTCGCTCAAGATGACGATGGCCGGAAAACTGGCGAAGGATCTGGAAGTCAGGGCATTCCTCTCGGATGACAACCTGCCGGTTCAGCCGGAAGGGAATACCGAGGAATTGAAGCACCTCGACCGTGTGATGGTGGAGGTCAAAAGCAAGCATACCACGACCAGCCTAGGCGATTTTTCGACAGGTCTCCACTGGTCGAAGTTTTCCTCCTTCCAGAGAGAGCTGAGGGGGGCGACCTCTGTCATCGAGGCGGGGAAACAGCGATTCTTCGCCGGCGGCGGCATAGCGAAAGGGAGATTCAGGACTGCCAGCTTTTTCGGGAGGGAGGGTGTGCAGGGACCCTACGAGCTTCTAGATGCGAGGCGGTTCAACGGCGTAATAATACTTCCGGGAACGGAGACCGTCTACCTGGATGGAAGGGAGCTGAAGCGGGGTAGCGAGAACGACTACACGATCGACTACAACAGGGGAACGCTGACCTTCACGGAAAAGGTGTCGATCACGCGCGATTCGGAAATAGCCGTAGATTACCAGATGGGGGAGGACGAATACGAGCGCACAACCCTCGATGCCGGATGGTCCTCGTCGTTCTGGGGAGAAGGTCTGAAACTGAAGACATTCTTCTTTCAGGAGAAAGATAACGCCGATAAACCGGTCAGGGGACAGATAAACAAGGAGGAGGCCGACCTGCTCGAGAACGCGGGGGACAATCCGGAGCTGGCCCTTGCTCCCGGGATAACAGAGGTCGAGGATGCCGAGGATGCTTACATCCTGGTACCGGCCGGTGAGCTTCCGGCACATTACGAGTTCGTCGAGACGGGCGGAAGGTACCTGCTCGATTTCTATCAAGTGGGGGTGGGAAAGGGCGATTACGCGACAGACGGCTTCACCAAGAGGGGAGAGGTGAAATACGCGTACGTGGGGGAGGGTATGGGGAGCTTTTCGATAGGCAGGCTTCTTCCGCTGCCGGAGAGGAAACAGGTATTCAGCGTGGGGCTGGAAGCCGGCCGCGGCATTTTCTTCCTAGATGCGGAGGGAAACCTGAGCCGTTATGACAAGAATTTGCGATCGAAATTGGACGACGGTGACAATGACGGCGGCGCCCTCAGTTTCGTCGGCGGGATAAGGGGTGTCGGCCTTCTGTCGGGCAAACTGTCCGTGTCGGGGGAATACTCCAGCCTAGATAAGCGGTTCGTCGCCCCGGACATGGTGAGGGAGCCGTACTTCTACCGGAACTGGAACCTGGAGGGGGTCGAGCTTACGGGGCGTGAGGAGATCTCCGGACTTTCGCTGGACTGGTCGAGGGGGAAGGATTGGACGATAAGGGGGAGCAGCAAGCATCTGAGCAGGGAGGGAGGGATTTCCGCCGCGAAGCAGGAAATCTCGGCGAGGTTGGGCGATCTTCGTACGAGGGGGATCGGAGTGGACGCTTTCAGCACCGACACGGGCGCCGGGCGGGACAGAAGATTCGCGAAGGCTGCAGGGGCGCTGGCATTCTGGCATCTCATTCCGGCCGCATCGTACGATACGGAACGGTACAGGTCCTTTTCGGCGGAGGGGGCCGACACGGGGAGATTCTACTACAGGGGCACAGTTTCGCTGGCGGGGAGGGATACGGGCCGGTTCAGATCGCTCCTTAGCTACAGTCTCAGGCGGACCGACAATATGCGTGAAGAGGGCGGCGAATGGATCAGGGCGAGGGAAAACGACGAGATCTCGTTAGACGGGGGGTATACGGGAGGCTCCAGGATCGTAGACCTGCTGGTCACAAGGAGGATAGAGAGGGAATCGCTTTCCGGGAGGGAGTCGAAGAACGACCTTGCCAGGGTAAGGTACCGCGACTCGTGGGAGAAGGCGGGAGTGACGTCCGACCTCGGTTACAGGATCAGCTCGGGAGAGGACAGGAAGCTCGAGAAGGCGGTCATATACGTCGGGGAGAATGAGGGCGATTACGACAGCGAGGGCAGGGAGGTCGGCCAGAGGAGGGGCGACTACATGGTTCTTTTCCTCCCCGGCGGAGAGGTGGAGACGGTTCGGAGCGTCGAGTTTACGTGGAGAACGAGCATCGGCAGGGGGCTCAGGGGCATCGTCGCGGGGGATGAGGGGGGGGGACTGACAGGAACGATCAGGAGGAATGTCTCGGTAGATCATTTCTTCTCGGTGCTGGAGAGATCGGCGACGGACGACCTTTGGGCGCTCTATACGCTGGATCCGGCGGTCCTTCAGCGGGATGACGTCACTCTCTTCGGCAGCAACAGCCTGAGACAGGAATGGTCGTTTCTCAACGACGTCAAAAAGTACAACCTGAGGCTGATATATTCGAGGGAGGATGAGGAGGACAACCGTTCCGAAGGAGTTTCACTGTCGAGGTTCGGCAGGGAGGTGACCGTCAAGGCCGAAGCGGTCGTTGGAGGGAAGTTCACCCTCTCGCTAGATGCCGGAACCAAGCTCAGGGAAAGGGAGTCGACGAGGTCGCTCGATCAGAGGTACAGGGTCGAATCGTACTCCCTAGCCCAGACTGCGGATTACAGGCAGGGGGCGTCCACCACCCTTTCCCTTGAACTCGGGCTCGAGAGAAGGAGAGACGCCGTATCGCTGGCCGACCAGGTTTCCTACATGGCGACGCCGTCGTTCAAGGGATCGGTCGGCGGAAAGGTTCGTCTGACCTCCTTCTTCAGGTTTACCTATACCGATGTCAGGGCGGAATCGGGTAAACCCCTTTTCTTTCTAGAGGAAGGGATGAGGGAGGACTGGTCGCTTACGGGGCAGTACAGGTTCACGAAGAATGTGAGCTTCGGCCTCAACTACAACGGGAGACGGGAGAAGAATTATGCGGGGGAGGTGAATACGGTTCATGCACTCAAGATGGAAAGCCGCGCTTATTTCTAGCTCGATCTTTATCGCGTCCTTCTCCCAGCCGGCGGCGGCGCCCGAATCGGTCGGCCGGAATGAAGCGGGCTCGGATTCCACGTCGGCTCCGCTTATTGCGACCGATCACGTGATAAGGGGGGTTTCATGGTCAGGGGCGGTGAAGCTGAGACCGGGAGACATTGCGAGCGGTACGCTGCTTCGCGAGGGGAGGGTGCTCACCGACGATCTTATCGACATGGAGCTCGCCCGCCTGGATTCCCTCTATTTTTCCGTCGGGCTTCTCTCGGCCCAAGTCGGTGTGGATACGACGATCACGGGGGACGGGGTGGAAATCCGACTGGAGCTGTACGAGGGGGAAAGGACGACGGTCGGAAAGATATCGGTAAGCGGACAGGAGACGATGGGGAGTGAGGAGATAGAGAAGCGTCTCGGCGTCGCGGTGGGGGAATTCTTCGATCCGGTGGCGGTCGGCGAGATGATGATGGATCTTCTCGAATACTACACGTCGTCCGGATACCCGTTCGCCCAGGTTTGGATGACCGGGTTCGGCTTCGACAGGGATTCGAACTCGGTGGAGCTTTCCTTTTCCGTATATGATGGGGACAGATCCGTCATAGCCCGGATCGTTCCTCAAGGCAATTCGAAGACCGACTCTTCCCTCGTCGTAAAAACCTCAAGGCTTCACAAGGGGAACACGTTCAGGGAGGAAGAACTTCAAAGGGCCGTGAGATACCTGTCGAACTCCGGTCTCTTCGAAAATGTTCTGGAGCCCGGTGTGGTCGCCGGGGAGAAAGGCGCCGTGGATCTCATATTGCCGGTAGAAGAGAAAAATCGATCGAACCTCTTCCAGGGCGCCTTCGGTTTCTCCAGGAAGGACGACGGTGATTACAGGGTCAACGGCTCTGTGGATCTGGAACTCGGGAATATAGCGGGGACCGGCAGGGATTTCAGCTTCAGGTGGCTGAATGACGGCGAGGGCTACTCAATGACGGAACTGCTCTACGCCGAGCCTTTCCTTTTTTCCTCCCCCCTAGATCTGGAGGTCGAGATGAAGCAGGTCGTATACGACACCCTCTACGACATGGTCTCCGCCGGCCTGTACCTCGGCCTGCCGGTCGGAACGGAGCTTTCCGTGACGGCGGGGGTCGCCGGTGACAGGAACCTGCCGGGCGGCGGTGAGATCGAGAGGAGCTCGAGGCAGCGCTACCGGTTGGGTTTGAGCGGAAGAGCCGGTAACGATGTTCGTTTCAGGATCCACCTGGAGGGGGCCTACAGGAAATCTTTCCTCTCCGCCGGCGGAAGCGAAAGCGAGAACCAGCTTCTCTACAGGCTGGACTGCACGCTGGACAGGAGGACGATAGGCCGCCAGTCATTCAATGCAAGGCTGTTCTCGGAAGCCGTCTTCTCGACCGGTGATGTGCAGGTAGCGGAGATGTATACCCTGGGCGGGGCGAAGACACTGAGGGGTTACAGGGAGAACCAGTTCAGGGGCGAGAGGATAGGGCTCCTGAAGCTGGAGTACCGTTTCGGGGGCGAGAGCAGGCTCTTCCTTTTCGATGATATAGGCGCGTGGTACCGCGCCGAGGACGGTTGGCAGGCAAGGAACGGTTTCGGGTTCGGTGTACGATCCGCCTCAAAGCTGGGAGTGGTGGAGCTCAGCTTCGGAGTCGGTGATGATATTTCCCTCGAGGGCACGAAGATCCATCTCTCCCTGATCGAAACCTTCTGACGGGCAGATTTCTTCCCTGTACATGGCGGATAATCTTCATTATAATAAAACGCCTTGAAAGCCGAGAGGAGGCGATCTTTTGACTGAATTCAAAAAGGCGCTCGAGGGAGAGATCAGTCCGGTCCTCGAGTCGGTCGCCGGGGATGAGGGGATTGAGTCGGAGTGTCTCCGGGGTCTCGTCGCCGAAGGAAGGGTAATCCTCACCGGGATGGCGCGGGATCACTGCAAGCCTATTGGAATCGGGCAGTCGCTCCGCACGAAGGTCAACGCCAATATAGGGACAAGCCCCGATCATGACGATCCGCAGGTCGAGCTCGAGAAGCTGGACGCCGCCGTGGCGGCGGGCGCGGACGCCGTGATGGATCTTTCCACCGGCGGGGATATAGATTCTATAAGAAGGGAAATACTTAAAAGATCTACGGTTGCGGTTGGAACCGTTCCGATATACCAGGCCGTGGTGGATGTGACGCGGCAGGGAAGGGCTCTGACCGACTGCACCGTCGACGAGTTCTTCGCCGCAGTGGAGAAACAGGCGGCCGACGGAGTCGATTTCATGACTATCCACTGCGGACTTGTCAGGAGGCTCGCCCGCGAAGTGGCACGCACAAGAACGGCCGGAGTCGTCAGCAGGGGAGGGTCCTTTCTCCTCCAATGGATAACGGCTAACGACAGGGAAAACCCTTACTACGAGCATTACGACAGGCTTCTCGATATAGCCTTCGAATACGATATCGCTCTCAGCCTTGGCGACGGTTTGAGGCCCGGGGCCATTGCCGATTCGACCGACCGGCCCCAGGTGGGGGAGCTCCTCGTCATCGGCGAACTGGTGGAAAGGGCTCGAAGGCGGGGGGTCGGTGTCTTCGTCGAGGGCCCGGGGCATGTGCCGATACACGAGATTCCCGCCAATATGCTCCTGCAGAAGAAGGCCTGCGGCGGGGCGCCCTTCTATGTTCTCGGTCCTCTGGTGACCGATGTCGCGCCGGGCTACGATCATATAACGGCCGCTATTGGAGGTGCGGTGGCGGCATGGCACGGAGCCGATTTCCTCTGCTATGTCACGCCGGCCGAGCATCTGAGGCTCCCCAAGGTCGATGATGTCACAGAGGGCGTGATCGCGGCGAGGATCGCCGCGCATGCCGGCGATCTCGCGAAGGGGGTCAAGGGAGCCTTCGAATGGGACATGGCCGTGTCGAGGGCTCGGGCCGAACTGGACTGGAAGAAGGCCCTGGATGCCTCGATCGATCCAGCCGCGGCCCACGGGATGTACGATATGAGCTCGCAGGGCGGAGAGGAGCTGTGCTCGATGTGCGGCGAATTCTGCGCGATACGGGGGAGCAAGCGGAGCAGGCAGAAGTAGGGTGGCGGTGTCGAAAAAAGATCTCAAGGCTAAAGGCGGGTCCGCGCGCCGGATAGGCGATCCACCGGGCCCGCTAGCTTCAAAACCGTTTATTCCATTCATAGATCCCACCGTTACGGAAGGTGTCGCGGGTGAAGATATCGAACGGTTCATAGCGGACCGGCTTGCACTTTCACCCGTGCCGCCGGCCCTCCTCTTGATGCTGGCCTCGAGGTGCCGGTTCGAAGGGCTTCCCCTTCTCGAGCTTTCCGTTGCGGAATCATCTTCCTCCGGCGGGAGTCTTTTCGAACCCAGGATGGCGGCGGAGCGCGCCGAAGGTAGCTTCTCTCCCGTAGAAAGGTCGCTTCCATGCATTGAAGAAGCGTTCGAGACGGTCTTCTCGATCCTCGGCGAGAGGAGGGATGGGCAGATCGAGATGGCGAAGGGAGTGATGAAAGTCCTGGAAGACGGGGGAATAACGCTTGCGGAGGCCGGAACGGGGACGGGGAAATCGCTCGCCTACCTTTTACCGGCGGCGATTCACACCCTTGGGGGAAAAGGAAGGGTGATCGTCTCGACTCACACGAAAAACCTGCAGGATCAGCTCTATTACAGGGAGATGCCGGTGGTCGAGAAGGTTTTGGGTGGAAGGGTCAGGTCCGAACGGTTGCTGGGGAGGGAGAGCTATATCTGCGCGAGAAGGATCGCTTCGACCGTCGCCGCGCTCGGAGAGAGCGATCCGGCCGGGAGCTTCGCGCTGGGACTGTCCGCGGCGCTTTCGGTGAGGGGGACGGTCGACTCGCTTCCTCCGGCGGTGCGTACCGGTTCGTTGCGCCGGATATCGGCACCGCCGCGCTGCCGTATGAGGGCCTGCCCCTATTCGCATATCTGTCCCCTGGTCATTGCGAGGAAACGGGCGCGCGAGTCTCCGATCGTATTCGTCAACCATGCCCTCCTGATGACCGACTACAGGCAGGGTGGGTCGATCCTGGGCGGGTACGACTGCGTCGTATTCGACGAGGCCCACCACCTGGAGAACTGCGTGATGGATAATCTCTCGGTGCGGATTTCGCGCGGCGATATCGACAGGGCCTTCGAGGAGATCCGGCCCGTGTCGGAGGGGAACGAGAAGTGGAAGCTCCTGCTGGCCCTTCTCGAATCGGCCGATCGCTCTCGGGATTGGAGAAGGATGATCGACTCACTCGCGACCGTATCGGGAAGGTTGAAGGAGAGGTTCGAGGATTTCTTCAACCGTTCCGCTTCACTTTTCAACGAAGGGGCTCTGTTGAGAGGTAGAAGAACGCGGTATATAGATGGAGAGGAGATCTTCGCGGACCTGAAAGATTGGCTGTTGGCTATATGGAATGTTAATAAAGAGATAAGGGATATACTTGAACTGATGGTTGAGGTGAGGTTGCCCTCGTCGTCGGACGGTTTCCAGCAGGAGCTGGCCTATCTGGGAGAGGAGCTGCTCTCGATAGGCGAATCGCTGAGATACCTGACGGGGGTGTGCGGCGAAAACGATCTTTTCTGGATGGAATGGAGGGGTGACGGCTCTCTCGCAGCGATTTGCGGTTCTCCCCTCGATATAGACAGGAGGTTCGCCGATTATCTCGAGGAGTGCTGCCGATCGGCGGTCTTCACCTCGGCGACGATAGTTCAGGAGGGATCGTTCGGGTATATCAAGGAGCGCCTCGGCATCGGCAGGCTCCCGGTCGAAACGGTGGAGATCGTGGCCGATTCCCCTTTCAACTACAGGGACAACTGCTTGATTCTTCTGCAGGACCCTTTTCCCGGGCCCCGGGACCCTCGGTACGCGGAGGCTATCGGCGAGACGGTGTCCGTTCTCGCTTCGGTTCTGGAGCGCAGGATAATGGTTCTTTTCACCTCGTACAAGATCTGCCGGGCGACGGCCGCGTACCTCGAACGGTGCCGGTTGCCGGGACCCGTTCTGGTGCAGGGGGCGGGAGAGAGCAGGCAGGCGCTGGCGGCCAGGATGAGGGGGTCGAGATGCAGCATCCTGCTGGGAGTGGCGAGTTTCTGGGAAGGCGTGGACTTCCCCGGCGAAGAGCTGGAGATTCTGGTCATTCCGAAGCTTCCCTTTCCGGTTCCCGACGAGCCGGTCGTAGAGGCGAGGTCCGAAAGGCTCAAAAGGGCCGGGGAGGAGCCCTTCACGAAGCTCCACCTGCCCGAGGCCGTTCTCAGGTTGAGGCAGGGCGTGGGAAGGTTGATCCGGAGGAAGGATGACAGGGGCGTCATCGTTCTCCTCGACTCGAGGATCAATTCCAGGCCCTACGGCAAGACGGTCCTCGATTCCCTCCCGGCCGTCGTCAACCGCACCGGTTCGGCCGGCGAGACGGCCGCACTGGCCGAGAAGTGGTTCGATAGCGAGGGAAGTTGATCGCCGTTCATCATCGTTTCCATTTTCGGTTGCCGATCTCAGCGAAAGAATGTAGTCTTAACCGGGATGCGTCTCCCAAAGACGCGGTTAACTGATGATGGTAATTGCACGTTAGAATAAATATCGGAAAATGTGAGGAACCCGAAAGGGAGGTAAGCTTAAGATGGATCGTAAAGTTGTAAAGGCGCCGCGCGGGAACGAGATCAGCTGCAAGGGGTGGTTCCAGGAAGCCGCCATGAGGATGTTGATGAATAACCTCGACCCCGAGAACGCCGAGCGGCCGGAGGATCTCATTGTATACGGCGGAAGCGGGAAGGCCGCGAGGAACTGGGACTGCTACGATGCCATAATAGGTTCGTTGAAAGATCTCGAGAACGATGAAACTCTTCTGATACAGTCGGGAAAACCTGTCGGGATATTCAAGACGCACCCGGGGGCGCCGAGGGTGCTGCTGGCCAATTCACTGCTCGTGCCGAAGTGGGCCACCTGGGAGCATTTCTGGGAGCTCGAATCCAAGGGCCTCATGATGTACGGACAGATGACGGCGGGATCGTGGATGTATATAGGCACGCAGGGTATCCTTCAGGGCACATACGAGACTTTCGCCGAGTGCGCGAGGCAGCATTTCGGGGGCGACCTGAAGGGCAGGTTCGTCCTCTCCGGAGGCCTCGGCGGCATGAGCGGAGCACAGCCCCTCGCCGTGACGATGAACGGGGGAGTTTGCCTGATAGCGGAGGTCGACGAGGAAAGGATAAGAAGGCGCATCGACACGAAGTACTGCGATATCATCGAAACCGATCTCGACAGCGCCCTCGCCAAGGTCGAGGATGCCGTCTCCAAGGGGAAACACCTCTCGATAGGGTACGTTGGAAACGCCGCCGATCTATTCCCGGAAATAGTGAAAAGGGGGATAGTGCCCGACATCGTGACAGACCAGACATCGGCCCACGACGCTCTGAACGGCTACGTTCCACGCGGGTATTCGCTGGATGAGGCCCTAGATCTGAGGGTCAAGGACCCGGACCGGTATATGAAGGAAGCGATCGAGTCGATAGTGATTCATGTCAGGGCGATGATCGATCTCAAGAGGAAGGGCTCAATAGTCTTCGATTACGGCAACAATATAAGAGGCCAGGCCGAGAAGGGAGGGCTCGAGAATGCGTTCGACTTTCCCGGGTTCGTCCCCGCGTTCATAAGGCCGATGTTCTGCATAGGCAAGGGGCCTTTCCGCTGGGTGGCCCTGTCCGGCAGGAAAGAGGATATCTGGCGCACCGACGACCTCGTTCTCGAGCTCTTCCCCGAAAACGAATCGCTGTGCAGGTGGATAAAGATGGCGAGAGAGCAGGTGGCATTCCAGGGACTGCCGGCGAGGATCTGCTGGCTCTCCTACGGGGAGAGGGAGAAGTTCGGCCTTGCGATGCACGATCTGGTATCTTCGGGCGAGATAAGCGCGCCGATAGTTATCGGGAGGGATCATCTCGACAGCGGTTCGGTCGCCTCTCCGTACCGGGAGACCGAGTCGATGAAGGACGGTACCGACGCGGTCGCCGACTGGCCGATCCTCAACGCGCTGCTCAACACGGCGAGCGGTGCGGCATGGGTGTCGGTTCACCATGGAGGGGGCGTGGGAATGGGACTTTCGATCCATGCGGGCCTTGCGGTGGTGGCAGATGGAACGCCGGAAGGCCGTGAAAAATTAGCACGTTGCCTGAATAATGACCCTGGCACAGGAGTTGCAAGACACGCCGATGCAGGCTACGAGATAGCCGTTGAAAAAGCGAAGGATGCAGGGCTTAAAATCCCGATGCTTGGAAAATAGAACCGGTTGTGACCTGGAAGATTCCAGGCCGCATTCCGGATCGCTTTTCCGCTCGCTCCTGTAAGTACATGCATTTTGCCTGGTTAAGACAGGCTGTAAGTTTCATTCTGCAAGGAGTGGCGCTTGGCCGAGACAATCGATCTTTTGCTTCTTGGCGCCGGACAGCTGATAACCTGCCGCTCGGCGGGGAAGGGTCCCCGCAGGGGGAAGGCTCTATCCGACCCCGGACTTGTTAATAAAGGAGCCGTTGCCGTCAAGGACGGCAAGATATTTGCCGCCGGGAGCGAAGAGGATGTCGAATCGGCCGTCGGGAAGATGGGCGTGTCGAAGACGCTCGATGCGGGGGGAAGGACTGTAATGCCCGGATGGGTCGATCCCCACACGCATGCCGTCTTTTCCGGCTATAGGTCCGATGAGTACGAGGCGAGGATCCGGGGGGACAGCTACCTCGAGATTGAGAGCGGTGGGGGCGGGATAAAACGCTCCGTAGCGGGTGTGAGGAGTATGGACGAGGAGCGGTTGTTCGAGGTAAGCCGGAGACGGCTTCTTAGGATCCTCGAAGAGGGCGTCACGACGATAGAGATCAAGAGCGGGTACGGCCTCGATCTGGAGACGGAGCTAAAGATGCTCCGGGTCATATCCAGGCTGGGAAAAGAAACGCCGCTCGATGTTGTTGCAACCTTCATGGGGGCTCATCAGAAACCGGCCGGATCCGAAAAGGGTGGCAGGTATCTGGATGTCCTGATCAACGAGATGATACCCGCCGTGGCCGGGACCGGACTGGCGGAGTTCATGGATGTCTTCTGCGAGAAGGGTGTTTTCGATGTCGGGGAAACCAGGTCCATTCTCGAGGCCGGTAGGCGCGCCGGGTTCATGCTGAAGGTGCACGCCGACGAGATCTTCGCGATCGGGGGCACCGAGCTGGCGGTCGAGATGGGGGCGGTGTCGGTCGAGCACCTTACCAAGGTTACGAGCGGCGGGATCGAGAAGCTCGCCGGCAGCGGGACGGTCGCCGTGCTTCTTCCGTGCACCTCTCTGGGGCTTGCCTCGAGAGAGTTCGCGCCGGCCAGGAAACTTATCGACTCGGGGGCCGCGGTGGCGCTGGCGACGGATTTCAATCCGGGAAGCGCACCTTCCGGATCGATGCCCCTGGCGGTTGCCCTGGCATCTTCCCAGATGGGGATGCTCCCCTCCGAAGCGATCGTGGCGGCCACATTGAACGCCGCATATGCGATCGGAAGGGGCGATGAAGTTGGCTCTTTAGAAAAAGGCAAAAAGGCCGATATAGTTATTTACGACGTTGAAGATTACCGGGAGATACCTTCCAGGGCGGGATTCAATCATGCCGTTCTTGTCGTGAAGGAAGGAACGGTCGCCTGGGAAATGCACGGGTACAGGGCTGGAAGCGAGGTCGGGCTGTGAGCAAGGCAAGCCAGTTGAGACAAAAAGCCCAGGACTTCATCAAGAAGGGTAAGCTGGATAAGGCGATAGAGGAGTACAAGAAGCTCCTCTCCGTCGAGAGCCGGAATCCAAATCTGTACAACGAGCTCGGCGATATATATCTCAGGGTGGGCGACCGGGTCCAAGCGGTCACGGCATTCGAGAAGGCTACGGCGAACTATGAGAAGGTGGCCCTGTACAACAACGCTATCGCCGTTTGCAAGAAAGTGCTCCGCGTCGTCTCCAACCGCCTCGATACGATCTTCAAGCTCGGAGAGCTCAAGGCGAAGCAGAAGATGCTGGGTGAGGCGGAAAAAGGACAAGTTGTACTCAAATCGAACGCGCGTGAAAATGACCACATTGTCCTTGCCAAACAAATTCCCATTGAAGGAACGGCAATTATTGCCCATGAAAAAT
>CAZPAH010000061.1:0-1810 GCA_964584495.1 uncultured bacterium
GAGCATACGTAGCGTCCGGTGTACGACAGATCCTCCCTGCCCCTAACTATCCCCCTGTGCGTTCCCAGCCGCTCGCCGCCGGCTGAGAATTTACTGTGAGGATAGAGCCGTCTGAGTTTAAGGTTCTTTCCAATGAGGATACGTCTCGTCCGTCGAAGATTGATTTTTTATTGCAATTCGACTCGCTCGGTCCTACCCTGGAACTGTCGCGATTCTCATTTTAATTAAACCGCAGGAGAATTATCGGACTGACTCGCTTTATTTCGTCATGTCTTCAAATGGGAGGGATCCATGAAAAGACTATTCGCGCTCATTTGTCTCTCGATGTTCACCATGACGCTGGCATTCGCCGGCTGTACAGGTGATCTGTCCAGCGAGAAAATCGAACAACGGAACATGAAGATCATCCGTCAGGCTCATGCGAGCCTGGCCGCAGGGGATGTAGAGGCATTCAAATCCGTAATCTCGACAAACTACGTACGACACTGCCAGGCCATGCCGCCAGGTCTGCAGGAACTTCACGGCACCGAGAAGTTCTTCGCTTTCATCGATGAGTTTGGCAAAGCGGTCCCCAACTACACCGATTCCCTCAGCAACATGATCGCCGAGGGTGACAGGGTGGCCTACATATCTACGATGAGGGGAACCCAGACGGGTCCTATGGGTGGATTCCCCGCTTCGGGCAAGCCCTTCACATTGGTGAGCATTATCATACAGCGGCTCGAGGACGGCAAAGTAGTTGAAACATGGATCAGCTGGGACAACGTTGCATTCCTCTCGCAGCTTGGGCTTATGCCAGGGCCGAAGGCCGCATCGGAATAGGCCTGTTGTGTTCTAATGGGGAAAGCCTCTTCGATGATCAGTGGGAAGTTTCACCGTTCATTCAGTTGAAGGCCTCTTCTATGATCCCGCCCCCGAGAACGATCTCATCGTCGTAGAGAACGACCGATTGCCCCGGGGTGACGGCGTACTGTTTCTCGTCGAAAACGACTTCGAGCCTGCCGTTTTCCACCAAGTAGCTGCAATCGGCCCCTGGATGGGCCGACCTGATCTTGCCGCGCGCCCTGCCCGACATCCTCTCACCTGTAAAATTGACAGCCGTGGCGGTAAGCGAGCTTGACGGCAGATCCTCCCTGCCCCCCACTATCACCCTGTTATTCTCCGCGTCTATGCCTACGACATACAACGGATGCGGATGCCCGATACCCATGCCCCTGCGTTGCCCCACCGTGTAGAATATTATCCCCCTGTGGGTTCCAAGCCGCTCGCCGCCTGTGGAGACGATATCGCCCGGCACAGGCTCTATCCCCCTATCCCTGAAAAACCGGTCCGCCCCGCCGGGGGGGAAAAAACATATATCCTGGCTCTCCCTCTTCTCAGAGACGGGAAGGGACTCCTCCCTGGCGATCGCCCTGACCTCTTCCTTGAGCAGCCCGCCAAGCGGGAATATCACGCGGCCCAGCATCTCCCTCTTTACCGAGTATAGAAAGTATGTCTGATCCTTATTCCTGTCCCTGGGAACTCTGAGAGAACAGCCGGAAGCGTTGCAGCTCGTGGCGGCGTAATGCCCCGTCGCGAACAAGTCGAAACCTGCGGCGGAGAGCTTCTCGAAAAGAAGCCCGAACTTGAGATGCTCGTTGCAGATGACGCACGGATTGGGAGTCCTTCCGCGCAGGTACTCGCGCACGAACGGCTCCAGTACGTAGCGCTCCATCTCGTCCGAGAAACCGGCAACATAATGCTCGATGCCGAGCGCCGAGCAAACCTTCCGCGCATCCTCGATGTCGCGAGGGCTGCAGCAGCTCCTAGC
>CAZPAH010000061.1:1820-16593 GCA_964584495.1 uncultured bacterium
CCGCCGAACGAGATGCACATCGTGATCCCGGACACGTCATAGCCCTGCCTGATGAGGAGCAGGGCGGCCACAGAGGAATCGACTCCCCCGCTCATCCCTACCAGCACCTTCTTCACCGATACTCCCTCCCGGCCTCTCACCTTTTATCCTTCGTTTCATCGAGGCCGAGAACGTCGAGCGATACGCGTATGAACTCGGCGAGCGACCATGCCTGGCTCGTGGCCCCTCCGAACTCTTCCTTTCCCTCCACGTATCTTCCGTCCCTTATCTCCCTCAGCGATCCCACGCACCCTTCCTCCAGTATCTCCCGTACGAGCGGATCGAAAAGGCGCCATGCCCTCTCCCCCTCGCCCACGGCAACGAGGCAGCTTATCGCAGGTCCGCTCAACCATTCCCAGACATCGCCGTTATGATACGCCTCGTCGAAAAAGTATCTGTCGAAATCGAGGTGAAAGGGGTGAAACTGCGGATCGGACGGATCGAGAGAGGTGACCCCCTGAGGAAGGATCACGGTGTTCACCGCCCTGCCCACTATCTTCCTGAACCTGTCCGAGCTCACAAGCGTGAGAGTATTTTCCCCTTCCCCGTCGGTCGAATCGATAAAGACGGGCAGTTCGATCGTATCGAGATAGACCCAGAGGGCGAGAAGCGCGTTGGGTCTTATCTGTTTGTCCGGCTCGCCGTTCCTGTTCAGGTGATCGTACAGGTACCCCTCCCCGGCGTACCAGAAAAGATCCCTGAAACTGGAAGCCAGCAGCTCCGCCCGCGATATCCATTCCCCGGCGAGTCTTCTCAGATCCGGCGACCCGCCGGAAGTTCCCACAATCTCCCGCGCCCACGAGGCGCCCGCGAGCAGCCCGTGATGGAAAAGCGCCTGCACCTCGACGGCCCTGTCTCCCCTTGGAGAGTAGGGATTTCTCTCCCCGCCGGCGTCCATCCAGGTCTCGCCGTCTCCGTGCGTGAGGAACCCGAGCCCGTCTACCGCCTTCTCGAGGGCGCCCTCTATCGCCAGGCGGATCCGCGGAAATTCTTTCACGAGAAACTCCCGGTCCCCCGTCGCCTCGTAATATTTCCAGGCGGCCCTCACGAGCCACCACGTGCCGTCCACACCGGCATACTGAAGATCGGCCGGATTGACGATATTTGGAAACCGGCCGAGCCTCGGGCTGGATTCGTCATCCTGCTGATAGCTCATGAACGATTCCAGAATCTCGCGGGCGAGCGGAAACTCCTTGGTGGAAAGGCAGGCGCCGGGCAGGCTGATAAAGGTGTCCCTCCCCCAGTAGTTCGGAAACCAGAAAAATCCCGCGTAGATGCCTCTGCCCCTCTGCTGCATGATCAGATTGTCCATCGAGGCCCTCGCCCACCTGAAGGCCTTCCTGCGCTCGGGCGGCCCGGGAGGCACGCCTGGTCTTCCCGCACCGCCGTCAACGATGCTGTCTATCCGGGCCAGCTTCCTGTTCTTCAGCTTTTCGTGATCGCGCAGAACCCTCATCGCCGTCAGGGCCGCTTCGTCCTCCGTGACCCCGAGCCCGAACACGAACAGGGCCCTGCCCGCCGAATCGGGGTCGGGATCGAACGACAGCCTTCCGGGCGAGAACGGGTATGCTGTGCCCATCGCCCTCCTGGCCGAGTCCTTACTATACATCGCCGTTCGAAAATGCTCGTCCGGCTCGAAATCGAGCTTCACGTCGCTCGTTACGGCTATCCAGCGCGGGCGCCCCTCCTCGAAAGGATCGTCGGCTCTTGCAAGAAGCAGAAGGTTGTTCTTCTCCTCCCAGTAGATCCTGTACTCCGGCTTGGGCGTATCCCATATGAATCTCATATCGATCCAAGGCGCCAGGGCGCACCTTTCCCTTCCGAGACCGGCAAACCCCACGGCCAGGGCGTTCTCCCCGTCGGGAAGTAGTATCCTCTCGGTAATCCCCGGTTCCCCATACCACCTGTATAGAATGTGCGGATACGCCGCCGCGACCGTTATCGCACCCCTGTCGGCCGCGCCCTTCCCCGTCGTGAGATCCCACGAATCGACATACTCGTGCATCGCGCAGTAGAGCCCGTGATAGCTCCTGCTATCCGGGTCGGCCGCCTCGCAGCTGAAATGCGTAGCGATCCTGTTCGAGACGATGTATTCGCGCCGGGACCCTCCCGGAACCAGAATCTCCCAGTTCTCCCTTACTTTCCCCGTCTCTCCGGAAACGAATTCCGGCATCCTTGCTTCGGGCATACTCTCTCCGCCCTCTTTCACGGCGGCGCATCCCTGGATCGTGACGACCAGGAGCGCCGCGGCAAACGATCTCTTCATCGATATCATTATCTACCCCCTCGATACCGCCATCGTATACCATTTGATATTCCCGCGGCAACCGATTACGATACAACCCTTGACTGCCCGCCGCGCCTCGTCTACAGTAAATCCGAAAGGACCGGTGGAATGGCAAGAGTCAGGTTCGAGAATGTCGATAAGATCTACTCCGGGAAAGTCGTCGCGGCGACCGATATCAACCTGGAGATCATGGACAAGGAGCTCCTCGTTCTTGTCGGCCCCTCCGGATGCGGAAAATCGACGGTTCTAAGAATGGTCGCAGGCCTCGAGGAAGCAACCGCGGGGCGCATCTATTTCGACGACGAGGATGTCACCGACCTGTCCCCCAAGGACAGGAATATCGCGATGGTATTCCAGAACTACGCACTCTACCCCCACATGACTGTCTACGAAAATATGGCCTTCGGACTGAAGCTGCGAAAGCACCCCCGCGAAGAGATCGAAGAGCGCGTCGGGGAAGCGGCCGGGCTCCTTGGAATAGAAAAGCTGCTCGAGAGAAAACCGAAGGCGCTGTCGGGCGGCCAGAGGCAGCGGGTGGCGCTGGGTAGGGCGATCGTAAGGAAACCTAGAGTCTTCCTGTTCGACGAGCCTCTCTCCAACCTGGACGCCAAGATGCGCGTTCAGATGCGGGCCGAGATAAGGAAACTCAACCTAAAGATCAAGACGACGATGATATACGTCACCCATGACCAGGTCGAGGCCATGACGCTCGGTGACAGGCTGGCGGTCATGAACGAGGGGAGGATCCTCCAGGTCGGCAGCCCCATCGATCTCTATAACAGGCCCGCCGACAGGTTCGTGGCCGCTTTTATCGGCTCTCCCGCGATGAATTTCATGGAGGGAACGCTCCGCCCCGGCGCGGAGGCGGTCCTTGAGACCTCTTTCTCGAGGATACCCCTGCCGGACAAGTTCGGCTCCTCGCTCGGCGGCTCAACCGAAGGCAGGTTCACCATCGGGATAAGGCCGGAGGATGTCCGTATCTCGAAGGATGGATCGGCGCCCGATGGTTTCCACGGCGTCCCCGCCGTCATCGAGCTATACGAGACGCTCGGCAATGAGATGATCTTCCACCTCCGGTGCGGCGACGAGCTGCTTATTTCGAGGGAAGCTCCGGATGTCACCGGGTCGCCCGGCACGAAGGTGCAGGCCCTGCTCGACATGAGCAAGGTCCATCTTTTCGATGGAGTTTCGGGCAAGTCTCTGGGGATAGTGCCCGGCTGAATCGCGGACGCATCTCGATCGCGCCCCCCCGCTAACCCTTCACTCCTCCAAGCGTCAGACCGGAAATCAGGAACTTGCTCAGTATCAGAAAGAGGACGACCACGGGGATGCAGACTATTATGCTTCCCGCAGCGTAGTTCGCCCACTCGGTCTGGAAGGTGCTGCTGAGGCTCTCGAGCCCCAGCGGAAGGGTGTAGAGCTCCTGCTTGTTGATGATGACCCTGGCCACCATGAACTCCGACCAGCCGGCCATGAAACTGAAAAGAGCCGTTATCGTGAGGGCCGGGGCGGAAAGGGGAAGTGTTATTCTCCAGAACGCGCCGAACTGCGTCGATCCGTCTATCACCGCGGCCTCCTCGAGATCGCGCGGTATCGTATCATAGTATCCCTTCATCGTCCATATGCAGAAGGGCAACGCCGTTGCCGTGTAGGCGATGATTATTCCGAAGAGGGTGTCGACCAGCCCGAGCTTTTTCATCAGCACGTAGAGGGGCAGGAGAAGCATCGTCGCGGGGAACATCTGGGTCAACAGAATGACGACCAGGCCCGCCTTCATACCGCGAAACCGGAACCTGGAGAAGGCGTATCCCGCAGTCGATGCGAGGGCGACACCGAAAACCGATACGGTGAGGGCCACGATCACGCTGTTCTTGAGCCAGGTAAAGAACCCCTTCTTGAAAAGGACATTGTGATAGGCCTCTAGACTCGCGTTCTCCGGGATGATTCGAAGCGAGGTGGAGTAAAGCTCGTTGGAAGGTCTCAGCGAGATGCCGAATATCTGCACTATGGGATATATGGTGACGATGGTTACGAAGATCAGCACGGCGTACAAGACGACCATCTTCACTATTCCCTTAAACCCTTTACTTTTTCTCCTCAACAGGTCTCCCCCTCTAGTACGATCTCTCCAGCGTCTTCGTATACTTCAGGTACAGGATCACGAACAACAGGAGCACGGCGAATATAAAGACCGAGAAGGCGGCCGCGTAGCCGTACCTGTAATAGGTGAAAGCGGCCTTGTATACGTAGGTGACCAGTATATGGGTCTTGTCCGCCGGCAGGCCGCGCTCGGTGACGAGCCATATCACGTTGAGATTGTTGAAGGTCCAGATCGTCCCAAGGATGATGGCGGGTGCCAGCACCGGCTTCAGCATCGGAAGCGTTATATGGAAAAACTTCTTGATGGAGGATGCGCCGTCAATGTCGGCGGCCTCGTAAAGATCGTCGGGGATGCTCTGAAGGCCGCCGAGCGTCACTACCATCACGAAGGGAAAACCGAGCCAGATATTGGTCAGTATCGGCGCGATGAAAGCCCAGGTTTCGCTCGAGAACCACTGGATCCCCTGGATATGGAATACCTTCTGCAGTATCAGGTTGATCGAACCGTACTGGTAGTTGAACATCCCCTTCCATGTCAGGGCGCTGATATACTGCGGCATCGCCCAGGGAAGAATAAGCAGGGCGCGGAAGATCGAACGCCCCTTGATCCTCCTGTTGAGAAGCAGGGCCACCGATATCCCGAGGACAAGGTGAAAGAAGATGTTCACGAATGTCCATATCAACGTCTTCATGAAATAGTAGTACAGCTCGGGCTCGGTGAATATCTCCTTGTAGTTCGAGAAGCCCTTGAAGCTGTAGTCCCTTATATGGTAAAGGCTCATGTTCGTGGTCGATATGTAGAGGTTGTACAGGAAAGGGTAGAGAACGACGCAGGCCAGAACGGCCCCGGACGGAAGAAGAAACAGCCATATCAAGCGTTTGGGATTCATATCGTTACTCGCCGATGATAGGGCAAACCATATCTGCTTGTACAGATATTTCGCATCCCCGATCCCCACGCCTCCCCGCGCCCATCGGGCCGCGACGATCTCGGCACGGGCGGCGGGCGTCCCGCCGTCCCGGCGATAAACATTCTTTTCACGATCGGCCATTTGTTTTATATTCCCGTCGACGGCTGCAAGCGCCGCCGGGCCGGGCGCTCCCGTGCGAAACGCAACTTCCACTGGTTGGAGGATCGAGATGATCGATAGAATCGACAAAGCGATTGTTATCCTCGTGCTTCTGACCGGCATATCGCTCGCCGCGGCCGGGGCATCGGCCTGCGATATAAAGATGTCGGTCGAAGAAGGGACGGGCGGACCCATCGCCGCCGGGGACACCGTATCGGTTAAAGTCACCGTGATGTTCACGCACAGGGATTGCGCCATCGGTATCGAGGAGACTGCATTCGAGACGAACGGCGTGGAGATCGTCGGTTCGACGGAATGGACCGAGATAAAGGCGCGCCCCCGCACCATGGAGAAAATGTTGAGCCTCGCCGTGACCCGCGCCGGGAAGGGCGAAGTCTCAATAAAGGCCTACAGGATCTGCGACCTAAGAAGCGGCGGGGAGACAACGCTGATTCTCATCCCTAAAGAAACGGGGAGTGAGAAAAGGTAAGATGAAGAGTGTCAGGATTCTCTTTGTCATTATCGCCTCGACCCTGCTGCTCGGCTCTTGCCTCTCGGATGAGGCGTTTTCAGCGAAGGCCGGCACAGATGGAGCGGCGGCGCGGGCTGGCGGTATAGACGGCATATCCCGGCCGTCCCCACAAGCGGGCGAAGAAGGATCGGCAGCCGAGCCGAAACCTCCCGCGCGCGGAAAGATATTCAACTTCCAGCTGAAATGGGCCCTTATCGCGATATCGATGAGCGTTGCGGCCGGTATCTGCGTCCGGAACCGGCGGGCGAGAAAGCTCCGGCCATTTTTTCTCCTGGCTTCGATCGTTCTCCTCGGCTTCTATAACGGAGCCTGCCCCTGCCCGATACAGAGCCTGATGAACATCGTAAGGATTTTCACGGGCAAAAAGGTGCTTTGGCAGAGCCTCGTCTATTTCGTCGGCCTGATACCGGTCACCTATATCTTCGGCCGGGTCTGGTGCGGGTGGGTCTGCCACATGGGGGCCCTCCAGGAGTTCCTCTACCTCCCCGGCAGATTCCGGCTAACGATCGGGGATCGAACCAGGGCGGCTATGAGAACGGCGCAGTACATCCTCCTCGCGGCTCTCGTGGTCTGGGTGGCGGTCACCAAGGTGGCCGTGTGGTGCAGGTACGATCCCTTCAGGGTGGCCTACAACCTGTACTCGTCGAACACGGTCGGATGGATTCTGCTGGCAGTCCTCGTGCTGCTCTCCCTCTTCGTGCACAGACCGTTCTGCAGGATCGCCTGCCCGATCGGGTTGGTCCTCGGGTGGCTGGCCAGGCTTCCCGGCGCCTCGGTGATCGGTCTGAAGAAACAGTGCGCGGGATGCCTCTCGTGCAAAAAGGTATGCGAGATCGACGCGATAACGGGCGAGGGCTGCTCTATGACGCTGGAGAACGCCGAGTGCAACAGCTGCGGCGACTGCATAGACGCGTGCAAAATATCGGGCCTGGAATTCGCCAGGAAGGGAAAGAGCCATCCAGCCAGGCTTAAATGCGGAAAAGAGAGCTGAGCCGGCCTACCTTTTCATCTCTTCTATCTTCTTGATCGCCTTTTCCTGCATCTGCCTCGCAGCTTCGGCCGGAGCTATCCCACCCGACAGGGCGCTCTGGTAGTAAGGCCGCATCGCGTCCCAAATCGCCCTCATCTCGGGAACGTTGGACATCGCCCTACCGTTTCTCGCCTGGGCCATCGAGCCTCTCAGTATGGGGTTATCGAGCAGGACGGCATCCTCGAAAAGGCTGCTCCTGCTCGGAAGAATCAGCAGCTCGGAGACAATCTCCTTCTGGACCTCGCGGGATGTCAGGAAAACGGCAAGCTCCTTGACTATATCCAGCTTCTTCGCGCCAACATTGACGCTGATCGAATACCCCTTGCTCGAAACCATCGGCGTGGGCATCCTGCCCGTCTCCTTTATTCGCGGTATCGGCGTCACGCCGATATCGAGCCCCGCCTTCAAGTACGCCTTGAGCGACCAGGGACCGTTTATTATGAACGCCCCCTGGCCCTTCTTGAACATCGTATCGCTAAGCTCGTAGTTGCACTCCTTCGGGAGTATCCCGTACTTGTTCCTGAGATCGTACATGAACCGCAGAGCCGCCGTCATCGCGGGCGTATCGAGGGTGGGGTTGTTCTCCGCGTCGATCACCCATCCGCCGAATCCCCCAAGGAATGGAACGAGCCAGAAAGGCTCGACCGAGTTGAAAACCAGCCCGTACCTGTCGGGGAAACCGTCCCCGTTGGTATCTCCGGTCAGCTTCACGCACATCTCTATCCATTCGCCGCTGTCGGCCGGCTCCTTCTTAACGAAGGCCTTGTTGTATATCAGCATCAGGTGGTTTCCGATCTGATCGGGAACCGCGTAAATGTGGCCGTCGAGAACGGCGAGGGACTGCTTCTCGAAACCGTCGAAAAAATCCTTCTCGAAGAGACTCTCAAGGGGTTTTATAAGCTCCATCACCGAATAGGGACCGATCTTGTCGCTGGGACCGTATACGAGGTCTGGGCCTCCGCCCGCCAGGGCCGCCGTCTGAAACTGGCTGTGAAGCTGATCCGTCTCGAAATGTGCCGTCGTGACCTTTATACCAGGATGCGCCTGCATGAACTCGGAGATCTGCTTGACCATCAGCACCTGTTCCTCGGGATCCTTCTGCTCCCAGATCACTATCTCGTTATCTGTTCCACCGCCCCCCCCGCATCCGGCGAAGGCGGAGGCCGCCGCGGCCGCCGTCAAAATCATTAGAATCCTTCTCATCGAGCATCCCTCCCTTAAACGGACGATTTCATTTCCTTATGACAAATTCGCCGAGATCGGCTTCGAGCATCCTCTCTATCTCGCCGCGGCTCTCGGGGCCGGTCTCGGTGAAGACGAAGGCGAACACGTGATATCTGCGGTAATCAATCCTTCTCAGCTCCAGCACCCTGCTGAAGCTCGCGGCGAAGCGGTCGTAATCGATTCCGGCGATCTCGCCGGCCGGTATATCCCCCGGGATGCCCGCCACGAAAATTGAGTAGACCCGGTCCTCTTTCCCTTCAAAGATCTCTTCCCAGGCAGGCACCCTTTTTCGGAAAAAATACTCTGCCGTGTCGATCCCCCAGGCGTAAGCGGCTATATCGGTCGTTCCCCAGGCTGCGAACCTCAACGGATTAGCCTCGATCGGCATCACCCTTCCGCCGTCGACCCTGAACTCAATATGCATCGGGAAGTTCCTCAGGCCGGCCAGGGCGCCTATCCTGGCGAGATGGCCGTAGAAGAGCTTCGAGAAATCGGCCACGATCCGGGCCGAGGTTATATATGTCCTGTCGCTCACATCCGAGCCCGAGGCGAACAGGTGCGCGAGAATATTGAGTATCACCGGCCTGCCCTCTTCATCGTAGTACAGATCGACGGCGAACTCGTCACCTTCGATATTCCCCTCGATGATGAACCTCCCGGGATCGAGCACCTGCGTCGGGTACAAGCCGCGGATCTTCTCGATATCGTTTTCTATCGCCTCCAGCACTCGGGGCCACTCTTCGTCCGAGCCGACCCTGTAGACCGCTATGCTGAAGAACCCCACCGCCGGCTTTATCACGAACGGTTTTTCTATCGCCGCGACGTCCAGGCTCTTCAGATCGTCGAACGATATGCCGGCGAAGAAAAGACCTGGATACTCCGCTTCGAGCATCCTGCGGAAACGGAGCTTGTCCTTCAACAGATCTATCTTCCCGGGCAGGCCGGTGAATTGGAGGTTGTCCTCGATCCATTTTATCGAATCTTCGGAGTTGGTCAAAAGAAGCGGATCTTTCTCCCTCGATACCATCTCGATGAAGGCCTTCTCGTCCACGATATTCAACTCCGCCCCGGCCTGCTCGGCGCAACCGTTGGCCAGGACCGGCACCCGGAGTCTCTTCAGCGTCTCGGCCAGTTGCCTCGACACGTAGGGTTTTTCAAGCACAATCATGATTACATTTCCCTGCCGGGCCGCTAATCCTCCGCCCCCCTAATCGTCCTCACCGATGTATCCGACCGGCATAACGTAAAGCGGCTCTTCCTCGGCGGTCATCATAATAAGTTTCTTGAGCATCGAATCGGTGAAAGCGCCTATCGCGCAGGTGCCCATATCTATCGCGACGCTTTGCAGGTAGACGTTCTCGCCGGAGTGACCGAGGTCCATGCAGACATACCTTTCCCTACCCCTGTCACCGTACTTGCCCGTCGTTCTCGAGTAGACCGCCGAGTAGACTATCGAGACGGCAGCTCTCTTCAACCAGTTCTGGTCGAGGCACGCTTCGGCCAGGGAGTCCCGGAAATCGCCCGCGGCAAGCTTTACCAGGTTGTGATTCGCCGGGTCGTAACGGTATATTCCCGCCGGAAGACCGGTAACGTTACAGGCTACGAGGTAGAGCTCGAGCGGGTATCTCGCTCCGGCCGACGGGGCCGTCTTGAGTCCGCCCCGCAGAAAGTCGGGCATCCCCGGCTTCGACATCGTCACGCCGTAGGCGGCCCAGAGAAGCTGGGAAACATCGGCCAGGGTGATCGGCTTGTCGGCGAACTTCCTTACCGAGCGCCGCTCCTTCAATGCTTTCTCTACAGAAACCCGGCCGTCGAAGCGGGGCTCGGGAAGCTTGATCGACCCGGTCGGCCCTTTATCCTCTAGGCCCGGCGGTGCGGCGGCCGTAACCGCCTCGGTCCCGTTCGCAGCGAAGACCGCTCGGGCCAGCATTATCAATCCTACAACAAAGAAGGACGCTCTCATTGTATCTCCTCTCAGCGCCCGATCTAGCCGCCGGCTAGTATTATCCGCGCGTCTGCCACGACGCACCTCTTCGACGAGCACATGACGGGATTGAGGTCGACAGACTCTATCTTCTTCTCGAGATGCACCACCAATTTCGAAAATTCGATCAACGTCGAAATCAGCAGCGATAGATCGATCTTCTCCGAGCCCCTGTACCCCTCGAGGAGCTTGCCGGCCTTCAGGCCGTGGAACATCGAGGTCACATCCTTCTCCTCGAGCGGTGCCATCCTGATCACCGAATCGTTGTATATCTCGGCCTCGACTCCACCGAGCCCGAGAAGGACGACCGGCCCGAACTGGATGTCGATCTTGGCCCCCACTATCAGCTCGAGTCCCGCCACCGTCTCTTCCACCAGGGCGCCTTGGAAACCGGGCATCCCCTCGAACCGCCGGTATACATCTTCCAGCATCTGTGCGTCGCTTATTCCGACTGCGACTCCGCCTGAATCGGATTTATGCATGATATCGGGCGAGACGACCTTCGCGACAACCGGGAAACCTATTTCTTTTGCAGCCGATAAAGATTCTTCGAGGGATTTCGCCCACACCGAACGGGGAACGTCGAATCCCGACAGCTTCATTATCTTCTTCGCGTCGGGCTCCAGCACCCAGCCCGCCTTTTTAGATTTTTTGATTATCGCTTCGATTTCCTTCATCAACATGGCCTGCACCTCCTCATCGCTTCAACCATGAGGACCGCCCCGTTGATCGAATGCGAGACCGGGACCTTATTCAACTGGAAACCCTCGATGATCATCTTGTACTTATCCACGTGGGGAACGTAGGCAACGACCGGTTTGCCCGAAATCTGGCTGACCTGGCTGAGCCTCGCTCCTACATCGGAAGTCACAAGCGGTATGTACGGAAGAAGGAGGACTATGAGGCTGTCAATCTCGGGCAGCTTGCATAATTCGCTCGCCGCGATAACGAAGTCGTCATCCTCGGCGCTTCCCGTTAGATCGACCGGATTGGCGACCGAGGCGATCGGTTGAACGCTCTTCGAGAGCTTGTCCCTGATCCCCTTCTGGACATCCTCGGCGAGGGCGGGAACGTTGAGGCCCGCGGCCGAGCAGGCATCGACGGCGACGGCCCCGTGCCCTCCGCTCGCCGTCACGATCCCTATCTTCCCGTCTATACCGCGCGGGTAGCAGCTCAGCGATTCACAGAAGGAGACCAGCTCGAACTCGTCCTTCGCCTCCACGATCCCGAACTGGGACATCACGGAGGAGAAGACGGTGTAATCCCCAGCCATCGAGGCGGTGTGGCTCGAAACCGCGTGAACGCCGCTCTGGCTCTTACCGGCCTTCATGATGATCACCGGCTTCGGACACTTGCTGGCCGCGTGGGCGAAGTCGCGCCCCTCGCCAGCCGAAAAGCCTTCCACGTAGAAGGCGATGACGTCGGTCATCTTGTCCCGCGCGAAGAAACGCAGAAGCTCCAGCTCCCTGACCATCGCCTTGTTTCCTATGCTTATGGCCCTCGCCAGGCCTATACCCTGGGCGGCGAACTTCACCATCTGGTCGACGAGTATCCCGCCGCTCTGGCTCACTATCGAGACATTGCCCGGTTCGGGCCTGACCATCCTCTCGCTCGGAAGGAAAAAAGTGTCCACGTTCGAGGATGAATAGATACCGAGGCAGTTGGGACCTATAAAGGGAAAGAACGCCTCCTTGGCTATTGCCACCAGCCTGTCCTGCAGCTCCCTCTGTCCCGTCTCGGCGAATCCCCCGGATATCACCGCCGCTCCTCCCACTCCTCCGTTTATGCATTCTTCGAGGATCGCGGGGACATACTCGGCCCTCACCGCTATGACGGCGAGATCCACCATCTCCGGTATTTCGGAAACCGATTTATATATCTTCTCCTTATGGTAGGTCCCCCCTTTCGGATTCACGCCGTAGACCTTGACAGGATAACGAAAATAATTCTTGTTGTAGATCACATTGGCGGGATGACGCTCGTTTTGAAGTGATAGGCCTATAACGGCCAACGTCTTGGGCTCGAACAGGGACCGGAAATTCATCGAACTCTCCTCACGGTTTCAGACTGTCTTTTCGGAGCAATCCTGCAATAGATCGGCGGCCATGTCAAGGCAGACTCTAACGCGGCACTTGCGCAGGATGCCCTTTCAAAGTCCGTTCGCCCCCGGCCCTTCCTTCTCCGATAGATAGACGGCCTCCCTCGTGCCCTTATCCTCGTCGACGAAAAAGAGGAGAACACCCCCCGCAATAAAGAGAATCGATACCGATGCTATGCCGATCCTCGTCGATACCAGGCCTGTGTACCCGGCCGACCTCGCGATAAGAGCCGTCAGAGCCATTAGAGCGGGACCCAACACGGCGGCGAACTTGCCGATCATATTGTAGAATCCGAAATACTCGGCCGACTTGTCGGCCGGGATCATCCTTGCGAAGAAGGAGCGGCTGAGAGCCTGTATCCCTCCCTGGACGAGGCCGACGGCGGCAGCAAGCATATAGAACTCGCTCCTGTCCCTCATGAAAGCGGCCCAGACCGTAACGGCGAGGTATATCGCGATACCTATGAAAACGGCCCGCCTCGTTCCTATCCTCGCTCCAAGACGGCCGAAGAGGATGGCCGAGGGAAAGCCTATGAACTGCGTGATGAGAAGCGCGGTGATAAGGTCGTTCCGGTTAAGCCCGATCGAGAGGCCGTAGTGCACCGCCATGCGGACCACCGTATCGACGCCGTCTATGTAGCACCAGTAGGCGAGAAGGAAGAGAAAGATCGTCTTCAGGTGGCGGATCTCCCTGAAGGTGTCTCTCAGTTGGAGGAGGCCTTCCCTCACCATCGCTCCCCTTTCCCTGGAGCCTTTTCTCTCGGGCTCCTTCACGTAAAGGATCAAGGGGATCGAGAAGACGGCCCACCAGATGCCTACCGTTACGAAAGAGAACCGCACCGCATCCTGCGCGCCGGAGAATCCGAAAGCGGCCGGCCTGAGCGTCATCCACACGTTGACGGCGAACAGCAGCCCTCCGCCCAGATACCCCAGGGCGAACCCAAGCGAGGAGACGGAGTCCATCCTCTTTTTAGGCGAAACAGCGGTGAGAAGGGCGTCGTAGAATATATTCCCCCCCGAGAATCCGACGGAAGCGATGACGAAGAGAAAGATCGCAGCAGCGTAATCCCCCTCGCCGACGAGATAGAGAGACGAGGTCATGACAACCCCCATCGCGGCGAAGAAGATCAGGAACCTCTTTCTGGCCGATCCCCTGTCGGCGATCGCTCCCAGGAGGGGAGCGAGGATCGCCACGACAAGCCCCGCGAGGGAATTGGCCAGCCCTAGCCTTGCCGTTCCGGCCGCCGGACCGACTCCCCGGCTCCAGTATTCGTTGAAGAAGACGGGGAAGAACCCGGCCAGAACGGTGGTGGCGAAGGCGGAATTCGCCCAATCGTACATGGTCCAGCCGAATACCGCTTTCCTGTCGATAGGATTCATGGTAAGCCGATAGTAATCGAACAGGACCTGCCGCAATAGGTTAAAAATAAACTGTGGGGTTGAATTTCCATCTCAGGGTGTGTATATTTTTCACACTAATCTGCCGACAACGAAGGTGATCCGAAGGGTGGCAATTTATTATTTTGTTATTTAACATTAAGTTACGCCATTAGCGTTTCCGCGGCATCGCGGCACGGCTATTGCGTTTAAGATCAGGCATGAAGACGACCGCCCGAATAACGATAATCCTCCTGGCCGCGTTTCTCGCGATCGGCTCCTGCGCCGTATGTGCCCGGGGTGCGGGTTCTCTGACACTCGAGAGGATAGAGGTCACCGGCAACAGGCGACTCGACGCCGGGGAGATAATCTCCTCTCTGGGCCTTTCGCCCGGAGACACGCTCGACACGCAGCTTCTCGAAAGCAAGAGGATCGCCCTTCTCGAGTCGCGCGATATCCTCTCCGAAGTGAGTTTCTTCACCCGTCCCGGATCTGCTAGGGGCTCTGTGGTACTCGAGATAGACGTGGTGGAGAAAAAGTTCATCACCATCGAGACCGGATACGGCTACCACGACCTTCACGGATGGTTCCTCACCCTGGCCGGCATAAAGTTCGACAACCCCTTCGACACAGACTCCAGCCTCCGGCTGGGATTCCGCCTCGGCTTCAACCTCGCGGGGCTCGATGCCGATTGGACCGGCCGGATCTCTCCCCTCTGGGGCATAGGCTGGGGCTTCAGGGGATTTATCTACACCGAGGATCATTCGTTCTTCGCGCCGGGCGGCTCCCCAGGTGCCGAAGCGGATTGGAACGAATTCAAGCAGAAGATACAGCGAAGCGGCGCCGAGCTCTCGCTGAGATACAGATCGGGCGAGTCCCGTCTTTCGTTCGGTCTCAGGGCCGAGGCGGTCGAGCCCGACAGCACGTTCGAGGACGTGGAAGCCGACGTGGAAGAACCGTTCGCCTACTTTCCGGAGGTGATGCGTCCCTGGATCGACAGGACCGTCATGACGGGCCTCTTCATTAGGATGG
>CAZPAH010000062.1:0-16467 GCA_964584495.1 uncultured bacterium
GGCAGTAGCTGTCGACACGGTCGCTCGTGACCGTTCTCGTCTTTCCGCTCGATATCTCGTGGATCTTTATGATGTTGAAATCGTTGCCGGCAGAAACCGCGTAGGCGATCCACCTGCTGTCGGGCGACCACGAGATGTCGAAGAAGTTGTAGAATTCGGAACTGTCGATCTTCTTCGAGCTCTTCTTATCCACGTCGAGAATCCAGAGGATATAGTTCTTGTCGGTGTAGGCTACCATCTTTCCATCGGGGGACGGGGAGCCCTGGAAGCGTAGAACCTTTCCGTCTCCCGTGAGCTTGCTCGCTTCTCCGATTCCGTTCGCGGGGGCCGTCTCGAATTCGAACTCCCCGCTCTCGTCGGAGAGGTAGAGGATCGTCTTGCCGTCGGGCATGAAGAGGCCTCCGCGGCAGCGGACGCCCTCCTTTCTCGTGACCTGAACCAGGCGCCCCTCCGCGGCGGGGGCGACGAAAACCTGGCCGCGCGCCGTCAGCGCCACCCGGTCGCCGTCGGGCGATACGTGCGATGCGGTAACGTATGTCGCCGGCTTGGTTACCCATTTCTCGCGGAGCTGATCGAAATCGGAGGCGAGAACGATCGGAACCTCGCGGTCCGTGTTCGCGGCTATATCGTAGATGCGGATATCGGCGATGAGCTGGTAGGCTATCCTGCCGTCGCTAAGAGACGGGTTGCTCGCTTCGAGCCCGCGGTGGAAGGTATGCTGGCGCAGATCGGAGCCGTCCTCCTTCATCGACCAGATGTTCATCGTCCCGTCCCTGTCGGTCAGGAAATAGACCCTCCCGTTCCACCACATCGGGTCCTTGCTCGTTCCCGCGTAATCGGATAGAAGAGGTGCCGCCTCGGCGCTCCCCTCGCTGTATTTCCAGATATTCTCTACGGTCCCGCCCTTGTACCTCTTCGTCTGGCTTCCCTGAAAGGGTAGGCGGGTGAAGAAGAGGGTCTTGCCGGAGGCATCGTACGACCCGTCGCTCGCCTGGCTCAACGGGATAATCTTACTCTCCCCGGTGGCCGTATCGATCGAGACGAGCTGGGTATTGGGCAGGGTGGAATGCTTTTGAGTGCTGTAGAGGATCGCCCCGGCGCGCGTCCAGCCGGCCACGGCGGTTCTGCTTCCGTCCCAGGTCCTTCTCTCCGGGATCCCCCCTTCGAGCGGGATCGTGTAGACTTCGGTCGGGCCCTCGTACTGCGCGCTGAAGGCTATCAGCTTTCCGTCGGGCGAGATCGCCGACCGGCTCTCCACGCCGTGATGGGTCGTAAGGCGCCTCGCGGCGCCTCCATCGACCGGCACGCTCCAAAGGTCCCCCTCCGCCGTGAAGACTATCGTATTGCCGTGCAGCGCGGGAAACCTGTAGTAACCCGGACCATCCGCCCCGAGTACCGCCAGGGGCAGCAAAAGCAGAACAAGCGAAAAAACGACCCGTCGCATCGATACCCACCTTTCGTTAACGATTCGTGAGACTGTATGCTTGAGGACGGCCCTGATAATCCATCCATAGGAGATTATACGGGGCAGCCCTGTTTTTGTTCCGGGATCGATTATATGGGGAAAACGGCCGGTTTCAACAACTAAGAATCAATTAAGTACTTTCAAGCCCATGCATGAATCGGGGAACCGGGGGCGGCCCGGGGGCTACCTGCTCTTCAGGTCCCACCAGCCGCACCAGCTCATGTAGACGACGGCCCGCTGGTCGGTCCTCCCCGAATGGAGGGTATTGTTCTCCCAGAGGTACTCGGCCCCTATCGAGAAGATGATCCCCCTGGGGCTGTAGGTGTCGATCGATATACCCACCCCCGGTCCGAGCGAGTTGTTCCAATCGAGCCTCTCGGTATCCCACTTGTACCTGATCGTGCCGTAGGTGTTGAGCGAAGTGTTTCCCCACCTCGCCCAATCGACACCCTGCTTGATCCACCCGTCCATCATCAGGTTCTCCTCGCCCTCTTTCGGAATGTCGTACCTCAGCTGGCCCCAGGTGGCGCCGCGCAGTCCTTCGAACGCCGATACGCCGCCGGGCACGATCGCCGCGCATATAAGGATGAAGAGCGCTCCATGCAAGATTGTTCGTTTCATTTTCTATCGCCTCCCGAAGATTTTTGCGTCGGTCTCGCCCCAGGAATGCTCGATGGTGAAATCTTCCAGGAGCGTGAAATCTCTATCTAGAAAATCCCTGAATCTGCCGCTTGGATAATGCTTTCCGTAGTATTGATCCTCGCAGACTATGAAATCGACCTTATCGTCGAGACGGGGGTCCGGGTCGCCCGGCTCGATATAGAAGGATATATGCTGGAAATGGGCTTTCGGGTATTTCGGTCCCAGCGTGTACTCGTAGATCACCCCGTCGGCGCCGTTCATGGCGACCGTCATCCCGTCGAAACCGTTTTTGTCGAAGTACGATATCACCGGGGACACATCGGGGTACTGTCTCTCAAGCCACCGCAGATTGCACAGTCCGTAGACCCAGACGATGACGAGGACTGCGGCGGTGAAGAAGTTCCTGACGGCCCTGCTGGACGATCTCATCGAGAATAGGGTCACGATGTGGCTTATTCCCAGAGCGGCCGCCGGAGCTAGGAAGATGAGCGCGAAGATCATATTCTTGTTGACCGATTGCTCCGCCCTGGTCACGAAATGAAGGATGATGATCGGAGTTGAGAAGAGGGTGAGCAGGAGCGCCTTTCGGCCCTTCCTCTCGTGAAATATTCCAAAGACGGCGAGAAGATATGCGAGGGAAACCCAGCGGAACGTCCAGTCGGTCAGCATGTTCAGGGATATCTGCGTGGTGCTTCGAACGTCCTCGATCTGGCCGAGAACCTCGGCCTTCGGCGGGTAGGGCGAAAGGCAATAGTAGAGGATGGCGAGAAGGGCGAGTGGCGCCACCGAGAAGAGGACGAACTTCCAGAACCTGTGCTTCAGCGCGATATAGATGAGGAAAGCCGGAACGTAGACCGGAACCAGGTATTTCGTTATCGAGGCGAGAAAAAGGAACATGCTGCCGGCCAGCAGGGCCGTGCACTCGTACCAGGAAGAATCCACCCTGCCGGAGGCTATCACCAGGAGGAACGCCAGGGCGAGGAAGAAAGCCGCGAGCATGTCGTATGTCGCCAGCTTCATCAGGTAGAGGGCCTGCCCGGAGAATATGAATATCGCAGCGGCGAGGAGAGCGGATTTTTCGTTGAAGAGGATCTTCGCCGTGAGGTAGACGACCACGGTGAGAGCGAGGCCTATCAGTATGTTGATGCCCCGCGCGCCGTATATCCCTCCAATCGAATCTCCAAGCGCCGCGATAACCGGCCACGTCATGACCGAGCCCGTGTGATGGTAGCAGCCGGGACAGGGGGAGCCATCCAGGAGCTGGTGCCCCATGGTGATATGAAACGCCTCGTCTATGAAGACCGAGTTGTAGTCGAGGTTCAGAACGCTGACGAGGAGGCCGTAGAGGAGAAGGAGCCCCAGAAGGTACACATGATGCGATTTTCCGCAGTTCTTCTTCATAAAAGCCCGCCTATCTTTTCGGCGACGCGCAGGATATGGTCGACGCCGTCGGGACGCGGTTCGGAGAATTTAACGCCCGCCAGGAATTCGGGAAAATCCTCGGACATGAATCTGTAGTTCCTCGATACCGTCCCGTTTACCGGTATGATATCGGTGTCGATTATCACCTGGACGGTCAAAGGCTTTCCCGGCTCTAAGTAATCCCTCGCGGCGAGAAGCATCCCGCTTCTCGAGATGTTCTTTATGACGCCGAAGGAGGGACGGCCGTCGCCGCTCATGATGACGGCGGGGAGATAGGCGGGACCCCTCCGCGCTCGGCCCTTCATCTCGGACGGGGCCGCAAGGTACCTCTCGATGTATGTCTTGTAACGCGTCGAATACTCCAGGAGGAATTTCGACACGGCGGATTCGTGGAGGTACCTTGTGAGATCGTCGGATGGTCCCGTCTCGAACTCCTCGAAGGTCAATCCGGCGCGGGTCAGGACGTATCCGTTCAACGCGATGGTCCGCCCCTGCACGACGCGCCCCTTCGCCGCAAGCTTGATCCTTGGAACCGCGATCTCGAGGCTGATATCGCGGCCGGCCGGGAGGGGCCCCGTCGAGACGAGCGAGGCGCCTTTACGGGTAAGATCGTCGGCGACCGCCAGACGGCGGACCTTCCTCCCCTCGGAGACGAAGCTATAGAAGACCGGCACCGAATCGGGAATGCGGAATTCTTCCCTTCTCTGCACGAATTTTCTCCGGGCGTAGAGTATGATGGCGAGCCCCAGCCCGCAGTTGTAGAGCGCCCAGAGGCTGTTGACCGCGATTATGAACTCATCCCCCCGCCTTCCGGCCAGAAGGCCGGCGAGCGCCCATGCGATCGCGGAAACGCTGAGAATGCAGACGAGCGCCTGCGGGGCCAGGAGCGCCTGCGGAGTGCCTGTACCGCTCCCCTTCGGAGTGACCTTGAACCCCCTCAGCCTGCGGGGGAGGAAGAGCGCCCCGAACGATCTGATATACGTGATGAACTTGCCCATGCTGAACTGCTCGAGGAGAAGGTTGCCGCCGAAGCCGCGCCCCATCTCGTTGAAGGCGTATATCGAGATCGCGTAGTAGGGGATGAAATGGAGCAGGTAGTTTATGTCGAGCGCCCTCATCGGAAGTATCCCGGTGAAAAGGGCGATAGGCGGCGTTATGTAGAATACCAGCTTCTGGAACCCCTCTATCGGGTAGATGAGGCTCGCAAGGTAGCAGAGCCTCTGGGGTAGCGACAGCCCCCGCATGAAAAGAGGGTTTCGCTTGAAGAATACCTGCCAGCCTCCGAGGCCCCAGCGTCGTCTCTGTATGTGAAACGGGTGGATCGTCTCCGCGGCGATTCCGTAGGCGAGGTTCTCCGAGTGGTAGACCGACGACCAGCCCTTTCCCTGGAGGCGGATCGAGGTCATCATGTCCTCGGTGATCGAACCTCCCTGGAACCCGCCTATATCGTCGAGGGCCTTTCTCCTCAGCAGCGCGCAGCTTCCCACGAAGTACGCGGCGTTCCAGTGGTCCCGTCCCGGCTGAATGAGGTAGTAGAAGAGGGACTGCTCGGCCCATACGTATTTCTTCTCGTAATCGGCCCTGTGCTGGAACGAATCGATGTTGTAGAACTCCTGGGGCGTCTGCACGAAACCCACCGCGTCGTCCCTGAAATATCCGATCAGCCTGTCGATGAACCGGGGCAGGGGAACATGGTCGGCGTCGAATACGGCGATGAATTCGGCCTCGGATTGTTCCAGCCCGAAATTCAGGTTCCCCGCCTTCGCGTCCTCGTTGCCCTCCCTGGCGAGGTAGACCGTTCCTAGCTCCTCGCAGAGGGCCCTCACCTGCGCCCGTCCGCCGTCGTCGAGAACGAGCGTCCTGTGGGGGTATTTCAGGTCGTTGCAGGCGAGAAGTGTCTTCCTGAGAATCGATACCGGCTCGTCCTTTGTCGGGATGAGTACGTCGACGCTCCTGCCCTTGAGCGGGGGCGGGGATGTGCGCTTCACCGGTTTCCACACGGTGAAATAGAAGAGGGATGTCGTTATGAATCCGAAGAATTCGGCTATGTAGAGCGCCCAGGAGAATACGATCGCGTTGGGATTGAAGGTCTCCGTGACCCTCCAGTACAGGTAGTAAACGGTAACGGCGATCGCGATGACGGCGATCGAGCGCCTCAGCCATTCTCCCTTTAGAGTCCTAAAATCGGTCATGCCCAGGGTGCTTTTCCTCAAAGAGTCATGGTCCGGAAAATCTATTATGGGGGAAAGATGAATAACACCTTTCTCATCTTAAGATTATACCATAAAAGGATGGTGCAGAACAAGGAGGCCCCGATGTTTCAGCGTTCTGGACAATACCGTTTGCGGAGTGTTATATTTCGCTTGTAACTCATCAACCTGAACGGGGGAGCTATCGATGGCGCATACAAACCGCATCCTTGTCCTGGTTTTCATCCCGGCATTACTGTTACTGCCCGCGGGGGCATTTTCGGCGGACCCTCAGACAAAGAGCGATCCACAGATCGAGAAGCTCCAGCGGGAGATAGATGCCAGGGGGTACAACTGGACGGCCAGGAGGACCTGGGTAACAGATCTCTCCGACGAGGAGTTTCACAGGATGCTCGGGGCCCTGCCGCCCGAAAAGACGGCACGCAACAGCGAAACCCTGAAGAGCCCTTTCCCCCGCTCGGCAGCCTCGCTGCCGCCGAGATTCGACTGGCGCGACTACGATATAGTCACCGCCGTCAAGAACCAGGCGAGCTGCGGGAGCTGCTGGGATTTCGCCGCGATCGGCGCGCTTGAAGCAGTTATCAAGCAGCATGAAGGGATCGAGTACGATCTCTCCGAGCAGCAGATTCTGTCCTGCCGGACCGGAGGGTTCGGATGCGACGGCGGATGGTATTCCTGGGCGTGGGAATATTTAGCACAGAACGGCGCCGTGGACGAGACGTGCATGCCGTACCAGGCCTCCGACACCGTGACATGCGTCGACGGCCCCTGCGAAAAGATAGCAACCTGCGGGAGCTGGGTCGATATTCCGAACAATGTCGATGCGATAAAGGAAGCGGTTCTCGTCGGCCCCTGCGCAACGACCTTCACCGTCTACGACGATTTCAAATCGTACGGGGGAGGGTGCTACGAGCATGAGGGGGACGATCCGATCAATCATGCCGTTGTGATAATCGGCTGGGACGATACGCTGTGCGGAGACACGGGGGCCTGGCTCGTCAAGAACAGCTGGGGTCCCACATGGGGAATGGACGGCTTTTTCTGGATCAAGTACGGCACGTGCAATTTCGGGACATCCACCCAGAGGATCTCGTACTACTCCGGCGTGGATATCGTCTACTCGGGAAGCGAGGTGGACGATTCCTACGATGACGCCGACGGGCGCCCCGACCCCGGCGAAACGGTATTGCTGGAAGTGGAGCTTCATAACGATATTCTCGGTCCCGACCGGACCGGGGTCCAGGCCGTCCTCTCCACCGGCAGCGATCTCGTCGATATCCTTTACGACACCGGCAGCTTCGGGAGCATCCCGGCCAACGGCTCGGCCACCGGATCGCCGAACTTCGCATTGAAGATAAGCGAATTCGCCCCGGTCGGCGCGACGGTCGATCTCGTTCTGTCGATAACGGCGAACGGAGGTTACTCGAACGAAGACACGTTTACGATCGCCCTGGGGAATTGCCCGATACTGCTCGTCGATGACGATGAGGGATCGACATTCGAGACTTATTTTAAAACGGCACTCTCGAACAACGGGTATTTCTACGATACCTGGGAGGAGCTCGAGCTGGGCAGCGTTCCCGCCTCGGAGCTTAATAAATATTTCGCCGTAGTATGGTTCACCGGGACGGGGGGCGATCTGGCGAGCGCCAACAGAACCGCGATAGCGGCTTACATGGACGGCGGGGGAAGGTTATTCGCAACAGGCCAGGATATCGGCTGGCAGCTCAACTATTACGGCGACCCGGCGAGGATCGCGTTCTACAACGATTATCTCCACGCGAACTACGTCTCCGACGATTCCGGCTACAGGCATCTCGACGGGATTTCGGGAGATCCGATCGGAGACGGACTCTCCTTCGATATCGGCGGGGGGAGCGGTTCGAACAACCAGGACTGGCCTAGCTCGATAATGGCCAGGACCGGCGCGGCGCATATTCTAAAATATGCGACGGGGACATTCGGAGGAGTGAGATACGATCTCGATCACAAGCTGGTCTACATGGCGTTCGGGCTCGAAGCGGTAAACGAGGCCGACATGAGGGATACGCTGATGGCGAGAAGCCTCGAGTGGCTGGCCGGCGGCGATTGGCCCGACAGCGAGCAGCCGGTGGTGGAGGTTACATACCCCGACGGGGGGGAGACGCTGGAGGCGGGGAGCACCTACGAGATCACCTGGAGCGCATCGGACAACGTCGGGGTCACGGGGATCGATATCCTCCACTCGTGGGATACAGGCGTCTCCTTTCCCGATACGATCGCGCTGGGAGAGGCGAATGACGGCGCCTTCTTGTGGACGGTTCCGGACAGCGCCAGCGCCACTTCACGAATAAAGGTGATAGCCCGCGACGGGGCCGGGCTCGCCCAGCAGGACGATTCCGACGGCAATTTCACCATAGAATCGGTGACCGGAACGGTCACGCCCGCCTACAGATGGGAGCTCGCCCAGAACTCTCCCAATCCGTTCAACCCGGTCACGAGGATACGTTTCACCGTGCCCGTGAGGACCGGCGTCAAAATCGTCGTCTACAACGTGGACGGCAGGCTCGTGAAGGTCCTGGCCGACAGGGAGATGGCCCCGGGGCCTGGCGAGGTGACCTGGAACGGAAAGGATTCCAGGGGCCGGGACGTATCGTCGGGGGTCTATTTCTACAGGCTTGTATCGAATTACTTTTCGCAGTCCAGGAAGATGGTTCTTCTTCGGTAATCCTGCTGCGGTCTCTTGCAAAGGGAGTCTCAAGAGATGATAAGGCGATTATTGCTCCTGGCGGTATCCCTTGTTTCCGTCAACGCTTCGGCCGGCGTTTCGGTCCGCACGGTCGATTTCCTCGAACGGATAGGCACCGGCGTCAACGGGGCCGGTCCCCTTCTCATCCAGGTCGACGAGCCGAGAAACAGGCTGGTGGCGGCCAACACGCTCAGCTCATCGCTGTCGGTCATAGACTGCGCTACAGGTTCGGTCGTAAACATCCCGCTGGAGGGGCGTGCTTACCAGCACCTCAAGTCGGAAGCGATGATGATCTGTCCCTTCTCGGGGAATGTCTATCTCGTAGGCAGAAACTGTTTTCATATCGTCTCGCCCGATGACGGTTCCTCGAAAACGGTCCCGACTAAGGTTCAGTTCGAGTCGATCGCCGTCGATCCCGCCACAGGGAACGTCTTCCTCGCTGGAAGGGAGAGCGCGGAGCTCGGGTTTTTCGACCGGTCGTCCGGGAAGCTTTCGATGCTGGATTGGCTCGATACGAGGGAGGACCTGGTCAACCTCAACGCGACACCGCCTCCACCGATCCGCAAGGTGATACCGGATGTTGAAGCGGGGTGGATCGTGGCGGTCGACGGCATCTCTCCCGCCCTCTACATATTCGACGCCGCGGACGGCGCCCTTCTCCGGTCGCGGGCCCTTCCGCTCGCCGCCGGCGGCAGATGGCACCTGGCTGGATACGACGGGGCCGGCAGGAACCTCTACATCGTGACCGAAACGGACAAGAGGGTTGTCGCCGAGGCGGCCAGGATAGATATAGAGGGGGACAGAGACGTGATAGTCCCGCTTCCCGGGTACACCGAGGGGGTGGGGATAACGTACAATCCCGCGCGCGGCGAGGTTTACATACCGTACGACAACGCCCCCACGGTGCACGTCGCATGGTTCGACGGGGGGGGAGGGTTAGACGAGATAATGGTTCCCGCCTACGGGAACGACGCCGGCGCCCTGGACATCGAGGGCGGGATCCTGTACATCGCGAGCTGGGCCCACGGCGAGATAGACGTCATAAACCTGGAGGAGCGCCGGCTGGTCAAGAGGATCGAATCGCTCGGGATCATCCCTCACATGTTCAATATCGCGTTCAACCCCAGGGAAAATAAGGTCTATTTCCCGAAGGGGGCTTCGGCGGTCAACGGCACTTTCGGCGCCGCGATCAGCGTCCTCGATCCCGCGGGGGAAAAGGTCGAGAAGATTTATACCGGTTGGGCGCCGGTTGACCTTATAGAGATGAGCGAAAGGGGATCGTTTCTGGTCTTCAACTCTGAGGACGGGTTCGCCGAGGTATTCCCGGACGGCCGCTACGAGACGCATCGCCTTCCCCGCGATTACCCGGTGGAGGCGGTGGCGAGCCCCGAGGGAGACGTTTACCTCTCCTACGGCCCGCACCAGTCCTACTGGCCGGTCGTCTATATATGGGGCGCCAGGGACGGCATCCTGACGATAGACAGCGAGACGCTCGGTTTCTACGACCGCCGGATACCGCGCCAGGCACAACGCAGCGTTCTCGACAGGAACGGGGTGCTCTACTTCACCCAGAACAACTGGGGAAAAGAGGAGCAGTTCCTCGGCGTTCTCGCCGATCAGGTGCGCCTATTCGAGGCGGGCGAAAGGCTTCGCCTGGGCGACGAGGTGGAGAGGGAGATCACGCAGAGGATACTGCGCTACGACGGGGAGAAGCACCTCCTGTTCCTGGTGAGGCTGGGCGAGAAGGATACAGATCCGAGCGTCCTTCAGGTGATCGATCCGGACAGCAGCAGGGTCCTCCACAGGATAGAGACGGGCGTGACGGCGACGGATCTCGCCTTTGACGAAGAGAATATATACGTCGCCAGTTTCGACTCGAAGAGCGTGACCGTAATAGACCGGGGCGACTACTCGACGCGGGAGGCGGACGCCGGAAAGAACCCCCTCAAGCTGTGCAGGTGCGGCCGGGATATCTTCTCGATCGATCATACGGGAAACAGGCTGTTCAGGATCAACGGGAAGAAGCGCTCGTGGAAGATGCCTTTCGATGGTTTTCCCGATAACATATTCGCATGGGGTGAGAAGATCGTCATAACGTCCCACAGCGGCGGGGAGCTGTATATCGGCCGGTTCGACCCGGCCGGCGGGAAATTCACTACCCTGCACAGGATGAAATATCCATACGGGGACACGCGTTTCGATTCGGGAAACGTTTCCTTCTACGTCAGGGGTCAGTTCGGCGACGCGCTGTTCGAGATCACGAGGGGGAAGACCGACAAGGAAGGACGTTTCTGGTTGACCGATTTCCTCTCGGGCAGGCTGATAATCCTCGAGCGCGGGTAGGCGCCCTCATTTGATCTTCCAACCGCCCGGCCGGTTGTGCTAGTATCCGGTCTCCAGGTAGAAGAAAGGACTCCCGATGAACAAAAACAATACCGCCTCGATTTTGAAGAAGGCAAAGACCGGAATTTCCGGCTATCTCGACGAGGCCCTCGCCTCGGGACGCATCGACAGGCAGCTCTATGACGATGCCGGGGCCAATACGTATTCCAACATCGAGAGGTGGCTGAAGGACCCCTATATAGATTCCATCTCGAAGATGCTCAAGGAGGGGATAGAGGAAGCCGTCGAAAAGAAGATGTGGAAGGAGCTGGTCAACTCGTTCCGCCAGGAGGTCCGGTTCGGAACCGGCGGGATAAGGGGGATGATGGCCTTCGACAAGAAGTCGATCGTCAAGCTCAAGGACGAGGGGATAGACACCGACATCCTCAAGGGACCGAACACGATCAACGACCTCGTTTTTCTCCTGACCTCGGCCGGCGTGGCGAAGTTCGGCAAACCCAAAAAACTCGGCAAGGTGGTCGTAGGCTACGATAGCCGGATCAGGGGGTATGATTTCTCGCGGAAGGTCGCCGAGCTGTTTCTAGCCTACGGGTACACGGTCTACTTTTTCGATGCGCCCTGCCCCTATCCCGAGGTGACCTTCGCGATCCCCAACAAGGCCGTGAAGGCCGATATCGGTGTCCTGATCTCGGCCAGCCACAACGATTACAGGTATAACGGGTACAAGCTCTCCTGCGCCAACGGATCGCAGTTCGATCCGGAGGAGAGGGACGAGATGTACAACGAGTATATAAGGCACGCCAAACCGGAGGATATAAAGCTGTGCACCTTCGGCGAGGCGAAGGAGGGTAAACTCTGGTTCCTCGGCGGAGATCGGCCGGAGAGCGGGTTCGATTACGCCGGCAAGGAAAAATACCTCATCAATATGCACAGGGAACATATCGAGCATGTAAAATCGTTCCTCGTCACCGACGACCTCGCCGAGCGGCAGAAGAAGGCCGCCGATCCGTTGAATATCGCCTTCTGCGCCTTTCACGGCGCCGGGCGGGTCGCAGTTCCGAGGCTTCTCCGGGAGGTCGGATTCCTCGACGTGAAACCGGTTAACGGCAACAAGAGCAAGCTCGGCCTGAACGAGCTCAACGGTCTGTTCCCCGCTTTCTGCAGCGACCCGGGCCGCGAGCAGCAGCCCGATCCGGGAGATCCGAGGGCGGCGAAGGTCGCCGTCGACGCCTTCAAGGAAGATTACGAGGGCGAATTCGAAAATATGGATATACTCGTCGGAACCGACCCCGACGCGGACCGGTGCGGCGTGGTGGTGAAGGTGCCCGAGGAGCAGAGGCATATCTACGGGAACGATTACTACCTGCTCCCCGCCGACGACATGTGGACCCTGCTGCTGTGGTACCGGCTGCACATGGAGAGCGTCGGTTCGGGCCGCATCAAAGACGTGGAGAAGAAATTCGTCGTTCTGTCCCATACGACTTCTGACAGCATAACATTTCTCGCCAGGAAGAACGGTATCGGCGTCGTTAAGACGTGGGTCGGCTTCGCCGCCCTGGCCGCTTCCACGAGGGACGTATGGGACGGCAAGTATGCGGCTTTTCTCGACCTCGAGGAGGGACGCGGCGGGAACTACACCGAGCTGTGCCACCCGTTCGTCTGCACGACGGAAGGGATGGAGGGGGGGAAGAGATCGATCAATATCGCGGCGATGGAGCAGAGCAACGGATTCTCGATACTGGGGGGACCGCCCCCCGACCTTCGCTCCCTCGGCGAGGGGGGGCATGTCCGCGACAAGGACGGTACCTTCGCGGCCCTCCTAGTGGCCGAGATCGCCGCCTGGGCGAAGGAGGAGGGATCGTCGATAATCGAGCTTCTCGACAGGCACGTATATCTCGATCGGGATATAGGCCTCTTCGCCACGTTCTACGAGCCGGATCCCCTCGACGGGGAGTACCCCGGCATAGAGGGGGACAGGCTGAAGAAGGATTTTCTCAGGAGGGCCCTCGCCTTCTACCAGCTCGCCAAGGCGGGCGACCTGGAGGTCGGAGGGTTCCCCGTGAAGTCGTGCGCGATATACAGGACTGGAAAATATGACGCGATCTACCCGGCAAGCTACGATTTCATATTCCCCGACGAGGGGGTGAGGTTCTATTTCGACGACGAGAAACTCTCCCACCTCACGATAAGGCCCTCGGGAACGGGGAATTCGCTGAGGTTCCATATTCAGCTCCATGCCCGGCCCGATGAATCGAACCTGATCGAAACCAAGGGCAGGTTGAGGGCCGACGGGAAGAAGATCATGGACTCCCTCAGGGAAATGCTCAAGGCCCCGAGGACTTAGGGCCCCGGTGCCCACCGCACAGGAGGAACCTTCCCTTCTCACGGTGGATGAAAAAGGATGCCGTCGTAATTCGAGAGGATCGAGTTTATCTAGGAGCGGAACAAGCAATGAACGCCGAGCTGGAAAGATTCTCCTTATTCGCCGTGGACCTTGTCGGCAGGGCCGGCAAGGTCGCCGAGCAGGAGCGGGAGATCGAGAAGGTAAAGGATAACGACGATCTCGTGACGAGGGGGGACCTGCTGGCCGAGAAAACGGTCCTAGGCGCCATCGGCGAATCCTTTCCCGGCCACGGCTACATATCGGAGGAGAAGGGCGAGAACAACGCCGGCGCAGATTATGTCTGGATACTGGATCCTATAGACGGAACGAAGTATTTCGCAAGGGGGGTGCCGTTCTATTCAGTCTCCCTCGCGCTCAGCCGCCGCGGAGAGATCGTGCTCGGAGCCGTGAATTTCCCGGGGCTCGGGAGCGTCTACAGCGCGGTGAAGGGTGGGGGAGCCAGGCTGAACGGCAGCCCTATCGGATGCTCCACTGTGGAGAAGCTCGAAGATGCGGTAGTCTGCCTGGAGATCCCGAGCAGGAACTCGGATGAGAAGAAGAGGGTACGCGCCTCGCGGATCATGGCGGCGCTTGTCGAGAGGACGATGCGGGTGAGGATCCTCGGCGTCAGTTCCCTGGGGCTCTGTCTCTGCGCCTCGGCCGGGTTCGATATTTACATCAACATGAATGACGGCTCCAAGGTCTGGGATCTTGCGGGAGGACGGATCGTGGCAGAGGAGGCCGGGGCCGTCTACTCGGAAAAAGGGGATGTAAAGATCGCCGCTCCCCCGGCTCTCTTCGACAAGCTGATTCAGGCGAATTGGTTTGACCTGTCCTCACGATAGCGGCCCCGTCCCTCGGTGCGATGGGGTTATATTATTCAGGCCGTCTCGTGGAGCTCTCTCGATCCGCTGCCGAGCTCCCTGGTGATCGAGGTTACGGCCAGACCTCCCACCTTTACCGGCATGCTTGCGCCGGAAGCTTCCCCGACCTCGACCAGGATCCTCGAAAGCGAGCCAAGCTCGTTCCCCTGCTCCATCACCATCGACCGCGAGAAGGTCACGCCGTGACGAAGAAGGTATGTTCCAAGGGCCGCCGAGGCGGTTCCGGTCCCCGGATCTTCCCATACCCCCCTTGCCGGCGCAAAATGCCTCGAGTAGGTGGTGCAGCTTTGATCGAACGTGTCGAGACTGAACACGTGCGTGTTGTCTATGCCGCTTCGCCTGTTCATCAGCTCGAGCATGATCAGGTCGGGGTGCATATTCATGATCGTATCCTTGTGCCGCACCGGGACCATCAGAACGTTGAGCGGGGTCGTGATTATCTCGAGCGGAAGGCCGTCGGCGAGAACGATCTCGCCGGCGTCTATTCCCAGGATGGAGGCGACCTCGTCGACGGAGACCGCGGGCGTATAGTAATCCTGTATCGACTGGCTGATCATGATCTTCTCGAGGATCGAATCTTCATCGCCAGGGCCGATTTTGGATTTTCGCCTGGTCCCTTCCTCCCCGGCGTGACGGTCGGGCTTGAAGTAGATCTCAACAGGTATATCCCCCACTTTCGTCTCGAAGATGACCTCGGTAAGGCCGGTGCCCCTGGGGATCTCCCCTTCTTCGATGAGAGAGAAGCAGGATGCTATGAGAACGTGCCCGCTCAGGTCCACCTCTTCGGTCGGAGTGAAGAACCTTACCTTGAAACGGGTTCCCTCCGACATCACGATGAAGGCGGTCTCCATAAGGTTCATTCTCATCTCGGCCGCGATCGACTGCATCGTTTCCGGGGCCAGGCCGCCCGCGTTATGGATGACCCCCGCCGGATTTCCTCCGAACGGATTGGTGGTGAAAGCGTCTACGCGCTTGATTACAAGATCGCCCATTTGTGTCTCCTCCAGTTGACGCGCGCTGCAAACTGCAATGTCCAAACCGCCTTTCCTGACATTCCGCCGATCCGTCCGGTTCGCCGCCGCCGAAGCCCGGCGTTGCAATTTCTTTGTTAGATTACGGTTGCAGCCAGCCGGGCATGGGGGACGTCCATCCGCCTTTAGGAGCCGATCGACGGTATTTTCTTGTCCGGTAAGGCGTTTGCAAGAGTAGTTCCCGAAAGTCCTACTCGAAGGCATTTATCTTCTCATAGTTCCCGAGGGAGGATCGGCGGGGCACAAAAAACGCCCGGCAACGACCGGGCGTTCTGAAAGATACAGCGAGAACCTCGATTACTTGAGGTTTTCCCAGAGAATCCTGACCTGCTCCCTGGTCAATGTCACTTTGCCCCCGTCATCGTCTGTGATAACGATCTTGTCGTTGTCGACCTCGACCTCGGGGCAGCATTTCCCCTCGCCGCAAAGCATGAATTTCTTCATTTTCATTACCTCCTTATTTGTTGTTGTTCCAAAGCATGATATAAAAACAGATAGAATTTGTCAATTATTATTAAACGGCATCAAAAGGAAACGCCCCGTTGGGGGGCGTCTCCTTGCGTCCTGGAAATTCATTCCGGCTTGGAGCCGGAAGATAGATGCTACTTCGTCGCCGTCAGCTCCGATGTCATCGTGCCTCCACCGGCTGAGGCGGGAAGCTGCATGACCGACCTTATCTTGAGGTGAGGCTCCTTCGTGCTGATGTACACCGTTCCGCCGCCCGGCTCGTTGTCCATCTTCCGGATCTCGACCTTGTATGCCTCGAAGGTTCCGGCGGGGACTGTGACGTTCTCGACCCCGGTCACCTTCAGGCTCATCGGATCGACCTTCTGCGACAGGAGATCGAAAAGCCTGAAGGTCGTCTTGTACCCCTCCTTCAGGGGGAGGGCGCAGAGCGCCACGTCGAGTGCGACGTCGTTCCCGAATATCGGAGCATCCAGGTCGAGGCTCACCGGCATCTCCTGCCCGCTCATCGCCAGTTTTCCGTTGATCGCGCTCTCCGAGTATGTCAGGGAAACGTATGCGGGACCCTGTTTTACCCCCCTGTAGACGGGAAGGAGGGAAGCGCTGTCTATATAGAAAGTGTCGGTGGCCGTGAAGACGGGGCTGACCTGGTCCGAGATCGCAAGCCAGACCGGTTTGCCGTTTCTCGTGGTCTTGGAAATATTTATGCTGACGTCGACATCGATCTCCCGACCCGCCACGGCCGCGCTGGCCTTGTACTTGAGGGTGCCCGGCTTGATCATCGCCGGTTCGACCTTGGGCAGCGGGGAGGTCCTCGCCGCCTCGATATCCCCCTCGACCTCCTTGAGCGTCACGGTCTCGACGGGGACCCACATCTCATCTAGACGCGCGGCG
>CAZPAH010000063.1:0-6098 GCA_964584495.1 uncultured bacterium
GACGAGATCGACGGTGTGAGGATCCTCAGGCGCGGGAACTGGTACGATGCGAATTTCGTTATGCCGATCCACGCACGCCGACTTCTGAAGAGGGAAAGTTTCGATATCGTGCTTGAGGACATAAACAAGCTGCCGTTCTTCATGCCCCTTTACACGAGCGTGCCTGTTATGGGAGTTATACCGCATCTATTCGGCACGACGGTGTTCAGGGAGGCGAACTGGGCCATCGGTTCATACGTCGTTCTCATGGAAAAGCTGATACCTGCGGTTTTCAGAAAGAACCGTTTCATGGCTATCAGCCCGAGCACGAGGGAGGATCTCGTGAAGAGGGGGGTTGATGCCGATAGGATAGATGTAGTTCTTTGCGGCCTGGACCACGATGTATACAGAAATCTGGGACTGAAGAGGTTCGAACGTCCGACGATTGTCCACCTGGGCAGGCTCAGGAAGTACAAGAGCGTGGAAGTGGCCATGCGCGCCATGAAGGTCGTTACCGGCCGGCTGCCCGGGGCGAGGCTGGTCATAATCGGTGACGGTCCGTACCTGCCCGAGCTGCGGAAGGAGTCGGAGCGCCTGGGGTTGGGAGATGCAGTGGAATTTCTTGGGTACATGAATCACCACGATCTGGTCGATTATCTCAACAGGTCGCATCTTCTCTTCAATCCCAGCCCGAAAGAGGGGTGGGGGCTGACGGTCGTCGAGGCCAACGCGTGCGGCGTGCCCGTCATCGCGAGCGACAGGCCCGGATTGCGAGACTCCGTATGCGACGGTGAAACCGGGTTTCTCGTTCCATTTGGAGACTCGGCCGCTTTCGGCGGGAAGGCCCTCAAACTATTAGAGGATTCCGATCTATGGAATCGTATGAGCTCCTCTGCCGTTGAACGGGTGAAGGAGCTCACATGGGAACGCTGCGCGCGGGAGACGCTGGAACTTATCGAGGGTATCGTGAACAGACAGGAATGAGGCGGATGAAAAAGGGCAATTTGCTTCTCCAACTGCTGAAGGTAACGGTCAGTCTCGGAATGATAACCTTTCTTCTTTTCAGGATATCTCCCGGGAAGCTGGTCGGCAACCTAGAAAAGGCCGATCCTCTGCTAATGGCGGTCGCCGTGGCGGTCTTCTTCCTCAGCAGCCTGCTGGGGGCTTTTCAGTGGCATATCCTCCTTGGCGCCGGTGGCGTGGCCATTACTTTTTCCAGAACCTTCGAGCTTTACTTCGCCGGCCTGTTCTTCAATAACTTCTTTCCTTCGAATGTTGGCGGGGACGCCTTCAAGATATACGATGTCGTCAAAGGGGGTAACGATCCGCACAGGGTCTTCGCGATAACCCTGCTCGACCGTATCTTCGGCATCACCGGCCTGTGCATCCTCGCCGTAGCGGCATACCTCATTATTCTTCCCGGTGGGGGGGCCGGGGTGATAGGGATATACATCGCCGTTTTCGCCGCCTGCGTCGCAATAGCTGTAGTAACGGCTTTCAACAGGCGGCTTTCCTCCGCGATCAGGACACTTTTCGGAAAGATCAGGATACTGGGGCTCGGGCGGCGTTTCGATATGATCTTCGGACACCTCGGATCCTTAAGGAATACACCATCATTGATGGTAAAGGTGGTTCTTCTCACCCTGCTCGTTCAGGGATTAAGGATCGCCACGCATATCTTCGTGGGGCTGGGACTGGGGATAGCGATGACGGTTTCCACCGTCGTTCATTTCTACGTCTTCGTTCCCCTCCTGGGACTGGTCATGATCCTTCCGATCTCGATCAACGGGCTGGGAGTGAGAGAAGGGGCGGGCATACTGCTGTTCAAGAGGATCGGCATACTAGAGGAGCAGGCGGTACTTATGGAATTCATAACGTATGCGGTAATGGTCGCGGTGAGCCTTCTCGGCGGCTTGATGTTTCTTCGCAGGCAGGTAAAAAGCGGCAGATAGAGAAAATACTTTCAATTCGGCCGTAATTTTTGTAACTTTGTTGAGTTTATAGAGTTAATCGAAAAATGAAAAAAGGAAAAAGAAATGTCTGACAGGGTGATAAACAGGCTATTGGGCCTACTGGTCTTTCTGACGAGTTTCATCACATATTTCATGACGATGGCGGCGACCGTCTCGTTCTGGGACAGCGGGGAGTTCATCGCGACATCATATATCCTGGGAATCCCCCATTCGCCGGGGACTCCCCTGTACGTTCTGGTGGGAAGGATCTTTTCCATGCTGCCGCTTTCCCTTTCGGTCGCCCGGAAGGTCAATCTTCTCTCGGTGACCTTCGCGGCACTGGGTGTCCTGATGGCATATCTCGTAATGTCGGCCGTTTTCCGATTCATCCATGGAAAGACCGAGACCGCCGCCGCGAAGTTCGCCCGTTATGCGGGAGCGCTGATAGGATCCTTTTTCCTGACATTCAGCGACACATACTGGACCGACTCGACGGAGGCGGAGGTCTACGCCCTGAGCGCTTTCGTGATGGGGCTCTGCACGCTTCTCGCGTTGAAGTGGCTTATGAATCCGTCGGGATCGCTCGAAAAGGATGCAAGGGAGAGGATCATCTCCGAAGCGGGTAGGGTTGAGGGGGAGAAGTTGATAGAGGAGAGGGAGCGCGGAATGAAATCCCATTCGCGCAATCTCGTCTACATTATCATATATCTCCTCTCGCTCGGAATCGGGTTTCATCTTGGAACGATACTCGTATACGGCGGTATCTTTATAATGTTCCTGATGATAAAAAAGAAGGCGTTCAGCAATTTCGAGCTGCTTGCCTTCACCTTCGGCCTGGCGGTTATCGTCGCTGACATGACGATGCACCGCCAGTCGAATCTAACGATTCTGGGGCTCGTCGTATTCGCCGCCCTCGTAATCTGGAGCACCCTGTCCGAGGGGAAATTCGCCCTCACGGCGACCGCCCTGTTCATACTCGGGATATCGGTTCATCTTTTCCTGTACATAAGGTCGGGCCTCAATCCGGCGATCGACGAGGTGAATCCCGAAACATGGAGATCCCTCTACGCTCATCTCAGGAGGGAACAGTACCCGCCGATGAATATTTTCAGCAGGAAAGCCTCGCTGGCTTTCCAGGTGAGCCATTTTTACAATTACTTCGTCTCCCAGTTCAGGATGTTCGGGGATCTGATGATCGGCCCATTCAACCTGGGCAAGGCCGCGGTCGCCGTTCCGACCGCCCTGGGCCTCTACGGTATAGTCGACAATTTCAGGAAGGAGCGGAGGACCTGGGTGCTTAACTTCACCAACCTCGCCCTGAATTCGTTGGGACTCATCATCTTCCTCAACTTCAGCGCCAACGAGGTACGCAGCCGGGACTACTTCTACGGAGGGGCGTTTTTATTCTTCGCCATATTCATCGGGATAGGAGCCGGGTCCTTCCTGATGCTGCTAGTTGAGCAGGCTAGGGTGAACGGCAGGAAATTATTGAGGATAGCCGCACCGGTGGGTATCGTTCTCCTTGTTCTCTCGATCCTTCCCGCGAGGTACCATTGGTTCAGCCACGACAGATCGCATAACTTCATTGCGCGCGACTACGCCTACAACATGCTGGCGGGACTTGAGCCGGACGCGATAATATTCACGAACGGCGATAACGACACCTTTCCGCTATGGTATATACAGTATGTCGAGGGGTTCAGAAACGACGTGCGCGTGGTTAATCTCAGCCTTCTCAACACGGAATGGTACATCAAGCAATGCCGCGACGAGAAGCCGACCGTTCCGATAAATATGAGCGACGAGGAGATAGACAGGATGAGGCCCATTCCGCTCAAGGGGGGTGGAGTAGCGTGGAAGTGCGATCTCGCGGTACAACATATCATCCAGCAGACCGCATGGGCGAGACCGATCTATTTCGCCGTCACGATCCCTCCGGATAAGTGGACGCCCTATGCCGATTACCTCGAGATGCAGGGGATGGTAAGGAAACTTATTCCGCATGAGGGAAAATACCAGATCAACGAGTTCATGATGGCCCGTAATTTCAACGATATTTACCTGTTCAGGGGCGTGCTTGACGAAAACAACGAGAGAGACGAATCGGTATACAAGACGCCCGACACAGAGGTGATGTTCACCAACTTCTCCGTGGCGGCGATGGAGCTGGCTTCGCGAAGCGCGAGGAGGAAGGATTATGAAGGCGGCGTGCGATGGGCTGAAATGGCCCTCCAGCTGAATCCTGGATTGGACGTAGCGAAGAAATATCTCGGGATATACTACATGAGAAGCGGCAGGACCGATAAAGCGGTGAAGTATTTTCTCGATGAGATCTCGAAGGATCCCTACAACGGTGAATACTGGATCGGATTGGCCACGGTGCAGGAGAAATCGGGTAACCCGCGGGAGGCGCTGGAAACGCTGATAGAGGGTTCCCGCAAGGCGCCGGAGAGCAGGAACCTTTTCGGCCAGGGTTTCAGGGTGGCGGCCTCGCTGGGTATGAGGGATGAAGCGGAACGTTTCGTGACCGACTGGCTGGACAGGCATCCCGCCGACAAGGAGTTCAATGCTCTGAACAGGGATATGGACAAGGTTCTGCGCGAGGAGTTCGGAATAGAGCTAAAACCCGATTCAGGCGCCGGAGGCGATGCAAAGTGAAAAAGAAGGTTATAGTAACCGGTGCTGCGGGCTTTATTGGGTCTCATCTGTGCGAGCGGCTGCTTGATGACGGGTACGAGGTTACCGGCATAGACAGCTTCACCGATTATTACGATCCGTCGAGAAAAAGGGAACAGATCGCCGGGGCGGTGGGCCGCGAAGGTTTCACCCTGTTGGAGGAGGATATCAACAGGTGCGATCTGCCGTCGATCTTCGACGGGGCCGAGTGCGTCTTTCATCTCGCCGCCCAGGCCGGCGTCCGGAGGAGCTGGGGCAAGGAGTTCACTCACTATATAGATTCCAATATTCTTGCTACTCAGAAGATTCTGGAGGCGCTCAGGGAGATCGGCGGGATCAGGCTCGTTTACTCGAGCTCGAGCTCGGTCTATGGAGAGACGAAAGATCTTCCGATGCGCGAGGACCACAGGCTTCGCCCCGTTTCCCCATACGGAGCGACGAAGCTTTCGGGAGAGCAGCTCTGCGAGCTTTACCACGCGAACTTCGGCCTTGCATACGCCGCGCTCCGTTACTTCACCGTTTATGGTCCCCGCCAGCGTCCCGACATGGCTTTCAGTCTCTTCATCACCGCGGCCCTCTCGGGAAAAAGCATCGATGTCTATGGTGACGGGAAGCAGACCAGGGACTTCACCTTCGTCTCCGATGCAGTGGAAGCCAACGTCCTTTCCGCGCGTTATAACGGTGACGAAAGGATATTCAATATAGGGGGCGGGAGCAGGGTATCGGTTCTGGAAGTTCTCGAATTGATCCGAAACGGTACGGGGGCGAAACTCTACGTCGTGTTCACCGAGCGGGCCAAAGGGGATGTCACCGACACATGGGCGGATACCTCGAGAGCGGCGGCGGAACTGGGATTCTCGCCCGAGGTAGGCCTAGAGAAGGGGCTGGATCTTGAGATTGAATGGTACAGGGAACGCCTCGCAGGCAGGTCAGGGAGGTAGAGTTATGGCGCAGGAAGGCAGGTATTTCATTTCCGTCGTAATTCCCCTGTTCAACGAGGAGGAAAGTCTCGGAGAACTCTACCAGAGGTTGACCGCCGTCTTGGAGAAAACGGCAGCGGGGCACGAGCTTATCTTCGTAGATGACGGTTCGACGGATGGCTCTCCCGAGGTGCTGAGATCGCTAAGGCGCAATGACAAGAGGGTCAAGATAATAGGCTTCAACAGAAACTACGGGAAATCGCCGGCCCTCTCGGAAGGATTCAAATTCGCGCGCGGAGATATCGTCATCACGATAGACGCCGATCTCCAGGACGATCCCGACGAGATACCGAACCTCGTTTCAAAGCTGGATGAGGGATTCGATCTGGTTTCCGGCTGGAAACTGAAACGCAGGGATCCGATATCGAAGACTTTCCCGTCGAAAATATTCAACGCGGTAACTTCAATAGTCAGTGGAATAAAACTCCACGACTTCAACTGCGGCCTTAAGGCCTACAGGGGTGAGGTAGTAAAGCGGATATCGATCTACGGGGAGCTGCACCGCTTCATA